>JANQKA010000101.1 GCA_028281405.1 Hasllibacter sp.
CATCATTCTTGAAAAAATCCTTCCGGCTCCCTCCGCCTCCAATTTCCCGAATCTCAACCGGATCTCCCTGTTTGAGGTTGTTTCGAATTGGGGGAGCCATGGTCAGGTTGCCTCCGTTATGGGCGCGGGGCGGGTCTTGCCCGTCCGTGGCGCGCCGTTGAACGGACAGGCGCTCGAGGATTGAACGTCCACCGCCCGGAGTTCCGCGAAATTCACCCATTCTTCGATGATCGACCGCGCGGCTTCCGTGGCGGAACGATTTATTGCCGGGATATCCGTTTTCGAATCGCCGGCGAACGGCACATCGGCGAGTGGAGCGGATGTCTCCCGGTTTACCGGCGGAATCGTGTTCGGCGTCAACATCCCGCCGCTCCCATCCCGCGCGCGGATGATCCGGGGAGGCGCTGTCCCGACCGCTTCGCGCCCGCCGGACAGCGGGTCTTCCAAGGCCGAGGCCGGGTTCCCGTCTCCGGGCTTGCGCGGCGCATCGCGAAGCCTTTCCACCCGCTTTCCGTCAGCCGCCGTGGGCCGGGCTGGGTCCGTCCGGCGCAAGGCTTGGATTATTTGAAAATGCGCCACCGCGGTCTCATCGCTCCCGAAGTCATCACGCTCTACCATATACGCATTCCAAACGCTTGAAAATCCACGCCTCAACGCGTTCCACAAGCGCCGCCGCCTCGACGCAATCCGCGCCACCCGAACTCCCGCCGAAACCAACCGCATTTCCGCCGCGCCTCGACCGCCGGCCCCTCGCCGACCGGTTTCGAGGCGGCGCGAAGTGACGTAGCGGTCCCCCGGATCCTCAGCCGAATATCCGCTTGAACCTGTCGACGCAGAGGCGGAACCCCTCTTCGAAGTCGCCGTTGCCCGGGTGATACACGCTTTCGAGGCTGACCACGCCGTCGTGGCCGTCGGCGTTCATCGCCGCCGCGATCGGAGCGAACTGCTCCGCGAGTTGTCCCTCACCCATCCGCCGCACCTCCAGCGTGGCCTTCGGCGTGTCGACCAGCACGTCCTTGATATGCGTGTGCCTCAGATACCCGCCCCTCGCCGTCTCGTAGCCGTCGGGCCAAGCGCGCTCGTGCGCCCAGCAGTTGTTGCCGGGATCCCAGAGAATCCCGAGCGCGTCCTTCGCGTCGAGGTCGTCGATCAACTTGCGGGCGGTCCAGTTGGAATTGACCATGGTGCCGTTGCCCGTCTCGACCACCAGGGTCACTCCCGCGTCCCGCGCCACGTCCACCGCGGGCGCGATCAGGGGCAGCATCGCGTCCCACGCGCCATGGGCCACGTTCCACTTCTCCGCGCCGTTGGATCCCCAGAGTATTTGCTCTTTCCTGGGCGTCATGATCCTCACGAGCGGCGACCCGACGACATGGGCCATGTCGATCACGCGCTTCAGCGCGTCCATGTGGCGGGTGTGCTCTCCGTCCCCGGGAACGTTTTCCTTCGTCATCCCTGCGAAGATGTGCCGCGACAGGCAGGACACGGACTTTCCCCGATCCTTCAGCATGGCGTCAATCCGGGCGATCTCCTCCGGCGAATGGTCTCCGACCTCCGCGTCCCAGACGAATTGAAGCTCGGCGTGGTCCAGATCGAACTCGTCCATCACGCGGAGCGCGTGGGCGAGATCCCGGCTGATTCCGTCGCAGATGACCCCGAGTTTCACCGCGCGCCCTCCCGGTGCAATTCGGCTCCAACGATCTCCTCCAGCACCCGGGCGCAAATCCAGTTGTCGCCGTCCGGATACCTGGTCCGCCCCGCGTGAAACAACTGCATCGCCGCGCCCGCCGTCCACAGGGGCACGCCCAATTCCTCGCCGAGGCCCAGCGAGATGGTGAGATCCTTGTGCATCGTGTCGATTCGGCTGCCGGTTCCCTCGAATTGGCGGTCGATGATTTTCTGCAGCGCGTTCGAGGTGATGCCGCACCCGCCCGACGATGTGGAGACGACATCGTGGATCACCTGCCCCGGAACGCCCGCCTTGGCGGCCAGCGCCGCCATTTCGAACGTCGCCGAGAACATCGCGCCCAAAAGCGATTGCAGGCAGGCCTTGACCGTCTGCCCCCGCCCCGGTTCCTCACCGACCCTGTGGATCGAGGCGGAGACCGCCTCCATCACGGGCGCGAATTTGTCCAGAACCCCGTCCGGCGCCGCCGCCATCATCGTCAGCGCGCCGGCCTGGGCGCCGGGAAAGCCGCCCGACACCGGCGTGTCGATCATCGCGAGTCCCGACCCCTCCAGGCCCTCACCGATTTCCCGAGCCTCCCGCGGCTTGATGGTGGCCGACAACAACACCGCCCCGCCTTCCGGCATGGACGACCTCAATCCATGCTCGCCGAGGATCACGGCCTTGGCCTGGTCCCCGTTCATGACCATCACGTAGACGGCGTCGGACTCCCGCCCGACTTCCGCCACATCCGCGGCGGCGATGCCGCCCATTCCGCGGAACGCCTCCATGCGCTCACCGCTGAGATCGAATCCCCGGGTCTCGAATCCGTTCGCGATCAGGTTTTTCGCCAAACCCGACCCCATGTCGCCAAGTCCAATCACGCCGGCACGCATGACGTCCCTCCCTCGTTGTTTCATCCATGTGCGAAGGTTTCAGGCGCCGCGCGCCGGGCGAGTCCGGAAGACACCT
>JANQKA010000152.1 GCA_028281405.1 Hasllibacter sp.
CATCGCGATCATCTGCGGGTTGCTCGGCGGGGAGGTGGAGAAACGGCATGACTACACTTACGGCGCGGGCAACGCGGAGTCGTCCCACATCTCGGTCGACTGCGAAACGGAAACCCAGGTCATCGAAGTCGGATTGGACAAGAGATCCTCGCTCGACAGCATTCAGCAGGCTCTCTTCGCGGCCCTCCTGACGGGCAAGGCCCCAGTCGTCGCGCTGGTCGACACCGACGGAGTGGGAGGCCGATGGGAGACTCGCATCATCCTCGCCGCCCGATTGATTTCCGATCCAGTCGTGAACGTGTATCCGCTATCCGGCGAAGCCCTGCGGCGGGACAAACTGGAGGCGGCCTCCTGGCTGTCCGACTTCTCCTCCAAGGAGTGAGGTCAGGTGCGCCGATCACTCTCTCCACCCGGCGGAATCGCAACCGGGAACAACGCCACGCCGCCTTCCGCGGACAGGCGGACCCGGAGCGCGACCCGCGCCGATGGGTTCCGTCCCGGGTGACGGCGGTTCGATAGCGAGACACGGGTCCGGCGGTTGGCCAAATCCGCCACGGAACCGGGTTCCCGGGCGCGGATCACCCTTCGAGCGGGTGAAATTTGCCCCCGGGCGACAACGTGAACACCTCGACTCCGTCCGCGGTCACGCCGACGGAGTGTTCGAATTGCGCCGAAAGCGTTTTGTCCCGGGTGACGACGGTCCAGTTGTCGGACATGAGCTTCGTGGCGTGGCCGCCGAGGTTCACCATCGGCTCGATGGTGAAGAACATGCCCTCCTCCAGCTTCGGCCCCCACCCGGGGCTCCCATGGTGCAGCACGCTGGGCGGCGCGTGAAAGGCCCTCCCGAGCCCGTGGCCGCAGTAATCGCGCACCACGCTCATGCCGTGGCGTTCCACATGGCATTGCACCGCGTGGCCGATATCGCCGAACGTGTTGCCGGGCTTGACCGCCGCGATTCCCTTCATCAGCGCGTCGTGCGTGACCCGGAGAAGTCGTTCGGCCTTCCTTCCCATGCCCCCCGCGACATACATGCGGCTGGAATCGCCGTGCCAGCCGTCGAGGATCACGGTGACATCGACGTTCAAAATGTCGCCGTTTCTCAATTTTTTTCCGCCGGGGATTCCATGGCAGATCACATGATTGACCGAGACGCAGGAGGCGTGTCGGTATCCCCTGTAGCCGATTGTGGCCGACTTCGCTCCCGCGTCCTCCACCATGCGTTGGATTTCCGCGTCGATCGCCCCCGTAGTCACACCCGGTTCAACCAGCGGCCCGACATCGTCGAGAATCCCCGCCACCAGCCTTCCGGCCGCGCGCATTCCCTCGAAGTCCTCGGGGCGATGAATGCGGATCCCGTCGCCGGTGACGCGCATTCCGCCAACGTCCCCGGGGCGGCGAACGCCGGTTCCGCCTCCGGCGGCGCGCACCCCGCCGATTTCCCTGTCCAAGACAAGCTCTCCCGTCCCGTAAAACCCCGGTATAGGGCGTTTCCGCCCGAAAAGCCAGTCCAAATCGGAGCGGCGCTCCCCCGACCGCTGAACGGGACGCGCACTTGCCGCGAAATCGCGGCCGCGGCCATCGGGACACGGCCCCCCGGCATCCACCCGTCCGCGGCAGTGTCATCATGTCGATTCCGGTTACGCGAGGGCGGCCCCGTTCCACTCCGGTTCAATGAATGCCGGCGGATTCCGGTCCCCCGCCGCGATCCGCGATTCGGTCTGCGGTCCACGCGACAGCCGGAGACATGCGCCGCGACCCGCCACTACGCGCGCTTCTGGGAGGCGACGTCCTCGCGCCATGAACCCGCGTCGACCTCCGCGCGGGCGGATTGTTCAATATCATCGGCCCCGCACCGATTTCCGGGCGCGGCGTCCGAATCACGGATGCTTGATCGGAAGCGTCCGCGTCTCCAAAGAAATTCCGACCACGGCGATCCGTGCGGGAACCGCGACCGCCTCGACGCCGGCCGCGACGGCTTCGGAAAACGCCCGGGCGTACTCCGGATCGATATCCCGCGCCAATTTGAAGGCGGAGCAGTCCGTCCGCTGGATGACGTAGAGCATGACAGCGCGGGCTCCCGAACGCGCCACATCGGACAATTCGCGCAGGTGCTTGGTTCCGCGCTTCGTGACGCAATCGGGAAATTCCGCCCATCCGCCATCCCGACCGAGATGG
>JANQKA010000156.1 GCA_028281405.1 Hasllibacter sp.
TCAGCAATTCCAAACGTGAAATTGACAACCCGCCCTTCAATGCGCACAATCATGTCAAGCAATGAAAGGATCGAGAACATGACACGCATCACGACACTCGTCGCGGCCATCGCGCTGACGCTGCCGATGGCCTGCGGCGGAGGCGCGGGGAACGACATCGGCACGTCCTTGTCAGGGCGCGAAACAACGGACGACTACATCTATGGCGTCCCCGGGACCGCCGCGCTGTCCCCGTCGGAGCGGAGAATCCTCAACGGGGAAATCGACGAACCATCGGCCCAAAGGACGGAACGGGCGGCGAGCACCGCGCCCGTGACATTCACGGAACTGACACCCTTGCGGATCGCCGCGACCGTGCCGAGGCTCGAACACGGGGGCCACATCTACGAAAATGTCCAGGTTGAAAAGATGGTTTCCCGATGGTCCCTGTCCCAGGAAGGAACGACATTCGAAGGAACCCTGACCTATCATGGATGGGCGGTTGTCCAAATGGACGGAAGCGAAGTCGAAGGGACGTCGAAGGCCGTCGCGGATTTCGGCGCGAATTCCCTGCAGATCCGGGTGCATTCCGACCCCCTCCCTTTCGGCGACGGAAGGTATTTGATCCTCCGCACTCCCAAATTCCAGATGGGAGTGGCCACGGATCAAGCCACATCGGTGAAATCGTTCCATCGGGAAGGCTTCCGTTCCACCGAGCTTCAAATCTACGCGTTCAAGGACTTCGACAACAATGTCGACAACGGCGGAGAATGGCGGAACATCACGGGGATCCATGAAGTCGATGTGGGCGGGGGCCGATCGACCACCCACGGAGCGACCACGATGCAATACGAGTTTTCGGAGGACGGCGATGACTTGACGACAACGACGCGGTCCAACTGCTCCCTCGGAAGGTGCGATGGGGAGATCGTCATTCGAACGGGCACCGGACCGCGGATCAACGGTTCGACGTCCCTGGGAGAATGAAGGAGCAATACGCCGAAGGACTCCGGTCACCTTTTCCGACGAATCCGCGGCCGCGCCCAAGGGCGCGACCGCGACTCCCGTTGGACATCGTCCAATCGGCATCCTCCGGGTGAAACGCGCGCGTCGGACCAGCCGTGCATCGCCCCGCCATCCGAAGAGGAATTCGAATGGCCGCCGTCTTGACATCGTCTCGCTCGAAGCCGCGGCATATGGAATTGCGGGTCATGCCGGCGTGGCGTGAGAATCCGCGCGACCGGCGTTCCTCCATCCTTGAACCCCTTGCGCGCATACATCGCGGAATCGCGCGATGGGTTCATCGCCCTTGATGGTGGCGACACCGCGGCGGGCATGTTCCTCCACGAAATGGAATCGGCGACAACGCGTCGCGCGATCCGCCGTGAGTGCGGGCGATCCGAGGCCGAATTCGATAACGGTCGGATTTCTTTGAAGTTCAAGACCTTGGACCGGCTCGAAACAGCGGTCACCACCGTTTCGAACACGGCGGCCGCGGTGGGGAGGGTCGCCGAAACATCCCGCCTCGACACGACCGGGACGAGCCTCAAGGATGAAATTTTCGAGATATCGAGGCCCGAGCCGTGGGATTTGGACGTCTTGAAAGACTTCGAGTTCCAAGGGGAAGGTGGATGTCGGCACAAGTTCCACATCGCCGACGGCGGTGGCGACCGCCTCACCCCGATCAACACCGACACGCCGCGCGCGGCCTCGGTGAATTCGAAATACATGGCGCTTTCGGGCGTCGAGGCGAATCGGATTCGAAAATTCGCCGTGCACGATGGGGATCCGCGACGGAATGACATCGCCTTGTCGCGGCGTGTGGCCACGGTGACCGGGCGGGCCGAAGTGGTCGGCGTGGTGGCCGCCGATGCGGCCCGATGCAATCCGGGGCTGATTGCCGTCTCCGGCGGCCGCGCCGAGAGCGAAGGATCCGACCGCCATTCGGGGCTGGCCAATCCTCGCCGAATCCTCGGCTCCGGCCCTCGTTGAATTCAGAATTCAGGCTCGATTCGCCGGTTCCCGCCCCCGACACCTTGCCGCGGTTTCAGCCTCCGCCCCTCACGCCCGCGGGGACCGCGAAAGAGAATGTTGTCGAGATCCCGATGCTCGTCTCCGCCCCGCACACCCCAGGGGACCGCGTTCGCGCGGCGCCACGGGGATGTTCAAGATCACCGTGTGTCCGGGCCGGGTTACGCCATCAATTCCCGGGCGGCGCCATTTCTTCCCCCGGCGCACTGGCGAATCTGCACCATTCCGATGGAATCGAATGTCCACAGGCAATGGCGAACCGTCCCGAAAGGACGAGAATTCCGCCGTGACGTCCCTCGGAGCGGCGGAATTCAAGTGAATCCAGCCCGACGCCTCAACCGCGGTCGCGCGGAGCGCCATCAAACGGGCACATTCTTTTGAGACAGCACATTAGTGGACCGCGAACGGCGCGGCCGAAACCGACTGCGGCTTCCGGGTGGGATCCCCCATCACCAGCGTCCACCAAATCTTTCCGCTCTCCTCTTGGAAAAAATCGAACCCCATGTCCCGAGCGGACCTGTCCATGAGAACCGCGCGCGTGGCGGGGTTGCGCATCCACGCCTCCAGAGTGTCCAATTCCGTCTCGTAGGTTTCGGAAATCGCTTCTCCCGTCATCGCGCCGGCGTATCCCACCCGGGCCACCCGCTCGATCGGCGACGACCCGTCGGACCCGAAGTGCCAAGGGCGGTTCTGCAGGCTCATGTCGCGGGAATGCGTCGCGGCGGCGGCGTTGAGCTCCGCGCTCATCCATACCCGCGGCAGCCCGCGGGCCCTCCTCAGCGCGTTGACGCCGTCGAGCATGCGGAATTGGACCGCCCCGCGGTTCCGGTCCGTGAGGATGTGGGTCTCCGTGACCAGCACCGGCTCGTCGGCGGAGCAGGCTGAAAGGGCGACGGCGGCCACGAAGGCGACCAGACGCAATTGGGACATTCATCACCTCCCGGCGCACGCGCCCGGTTTAACGCGCCCTCGGCGTGGATGGAAACGCTTATCCGGGGTTTCCCCACCCGCCGCCGACGCCCCCTTTGAAGCCGCCTCGCCGCGCGGGGTTGCGGTCGCGTCGGAAATGCGCCACAATGGCGCGACCGAAACGAACGCGCAGGTGCCAAATGACCTTCGGAAAGAGCAACCCGAACCGCCGCCGGTTCCTGGCGGGGGCCGCGTCCGTGATGGCCTCGCCGGCCGTTGCCCAAATCGAGGGCACGACGATATTCGAGGGCCCGGTTGAACGGACGCGGCGCAACCTGTCCAGTTTCCGATCGGTCGACTGGCGCGCCCACTTCTCGGATCTCAAACTCGGCGCGATCCTCATCGACACGACCTCCCGCACGGCCCATTTCTGGTCCGAGGGGGAGATCACCTACAAGCTCTATCCGACCTCGGTTCCGATTTCGGAGGATCTCACGCGCCGGGGAAGGACGGAGGTCACGCGCAAGGTCGTCGGACCGTCCTGGCGCCCGACCCCGGCGATGAAGGAGCGGAATCCGGATTGGCCCGATTTCGTCGGCCCTGGTCCGGACAATCCGCTCGGCACCCACGCGCTGTATCTGAGCTGGACATATTATCGAATCCACGGAACCCATGACACGCGCAAGATCGGGCGCAGGTCGTCGAACGGCTGCATCGGCCTCTACAACGAGCACATCGCGGAGCTGTTCTACCTCTCCGAGGTGGGAACGCAGGTGTTGCTGATCTAGCGCGGCCCAACGGGGTGGGCGGACGAAGTTGATTTCCGCGCCCCGGCCCCGTCCGAATGATCGGGGCGGCACGGCTCCGAAGCGGCGGCCACGCCCGCCGCCGAGGAAACGGGCGCGGCGGGAATGCGAGTGGGAACGGGCGCAAGACGCCGCGATATCATCGCGGCATCGTGTGTTAGGCGTTCAAGCCGGGCGGCCATCAAACGGCGCGCGGCTTTGGAGTCCGGAAGCGTCCGAGATTCCCCGGGCGCGGTTGGATGGCCGAAGAATCCGATGGAAATCCCGCGGTTCCAGCCATTATCCATTCTTTCCCCCGCGGCCGCCGGTTGGAATCGCCGCCCCGGCCAGAATGGGCCGACGGCGCCATCGTGGCGCGGCGGAGTCGGCGCCGGTCGCGGGCGGCGGATGACGACGGCTTCAAGAGAACCTTCTCCCACATCGCCACCCCACCGACCGACGCGGCGCGATTGGCTGGCGTTGGTCGGGCCGGAGAAGAGCTTCCAGCAGGGTGCCCGCGGAATTGATGGAATCAGTGGCTCGAGCCGTATGGTGTTCAACGCGAATCGCTGAATGACGGCGAACACCATCGTCACCGTTGTCGTGTTCACGCCCAGGTCGCCGGCGCTCTGTTCCGACCTTCTCCGACTTCCCGGTCGCCGCTCGCCCGTGCGCGGGCGGCGGCGTCTCCGACGGAGACCCGTCACCGATTCGGGATCTCCGGAAGGCCCCCGGAAACATCTTCCGCTCCACCCGCCTTCGCGCCATCCACCCAACCCGCGAGATTTTCCTCGATCACGCGCGTCAGGGCCGCGATGTGCCCGTCGTCGTCGTTGAGGCACGGGATGTAGTCGAAGCCCTCGCCGCCGGCTTCCTCGAAGCTGCCCCGGATTTCTTCGTTGATCTCTTCCAGGGTTTCGACGCAGTCGGCGGAGAAGGCCGGAGCGCATACCGCGATCCGCTTCACTCCCTCCTCCCGGACCAGCCGCGCCACCTCGTCGACGGTGTAGGGCTTGAGCCACTCCTCGGGACCGAACACGGACTGGAACGTCGTCGTCATCCTCCCGTCGTCCCAGCCAAGGCGCTCCTTCAGCAGACGCGTCGTCTTTCGGCACTGGCAGTGGTACGGATCTCCGTTCATCAAGTAGCGTTCCGGCATTCCGTGGTAGGAACACACGAGGATGTCCGGTTTCGGCTCCATGGCCGCCCACGCGCGTTCGACCGACCGCGCGAGGGCCTCGATGTAGAGCGGGTGGTCGAAATACGGCGGCGTGGTGCGGGACGCGGGCTGCCACTTCGCCTTCATCAGCGCCCGGAAGAATTGGTCGTTGGCGGTGGCCATCGTCGCTCCCGCGTAATGGGGATACAGCGGGAAAAAGAGGATCCTGTCGCATCCATCCGAGATCATCCTCTCCACCACCTCGAAGGTGGACGGGTTTCCATAGCGCATGCAGAAATCGACCAGGATCCGGTCCCCGTGGAGGCTCTCCAACGCCGACCGCAATTTCTCCACCTGGGCCTTGGTGATGGTCAGCAGGGGGCTTTCGTCCTTTTCCGTGTTCCAGATCGAACGGTAGGCGGCCCCCGACGAGAACGGACGCTTGGTCAGGATCACGGTCTGCAACAGCGGCTGCCATTTCCACGGCGCGTAGTCGATCACGCGCCGATCCGAGAGGAATTCGCTCAGGTAGCGCCGCATCGACCAATAGTCGTGGCCGTCCGGCGTGCCGAGATTGGCGATCAGGACACCGATCCTTGGCGTCGGCAGTTCGGGGTGTTCGGGCGGCGTGCGCGGGATATTGGTCATCGGTCCTCGTCGTCGGTCGGCGTGCGCGGGGTTTTTGTCAACGGTCCCCGTCGTCGGGCATGTCGAAGGTTGTCAGGACGTCGGCGAGGCGCGCCTCCGCGCCGCCGGGTTTCAGCGGCTTCGGCTGGGAAGGGTCCGGAGCCCATCCGGTGAGAAAGATCAGTTCGAACGTGGCTCGGATCCGCTCCGCGTCCGCGGCCGGATATTGTTCGGAATACATCCGCCCGGCCACGCGGAAAAGATCGACCTCCCCGAACCGCCCGCGGCGCCCGGCCAAGGGGTTCGCCTCGCCCATGAATCTCAGATCTCGCGCGAGCGCGGGCAAATCGGCGTAGTCCGTGTCGACCCTCAACGAGTCCGCGACGGGCAACGCGAGCCCCGCGCGCTGCAGCAACCCTCCGGAATCCCGGATGTCGGCCATCGGAACGATTCGCGGCGACAGGCCGCCCGCGGTGGCGATTTCGGCCGCAGTCATGACGTCGCGCAATTCCTCGAGGGTGCGTCCGCCCGGGAACACCGCCATGAACGCGCCGTCCGGCGACAACGCCCGGCGGCATTGGATCACCTGCCCCACCGGATCCTCCGACAGGTGGAGGGCCATCGCGTGTATCACCAGGTCGTGGGCGCCGGGATCCAACGGCAGCGTTTCCAAGTCCCCGATCACCTTAGCCCCCGGAAGCGAGTCGCGCCACACGTCGGCCCATCCGGTCACGAACGCGGGGGCGGTGAACTCCCGGTTTATTTCCGCCAGCCTCTCCACGATCTCCGAACGCGCGATGTCGTGCAGGAAGGCCGCCCCGGGCCTGCGGCGGGCGCGGTGCCGATCAATGGCGCGGCGGTCGAAGAGCGGCGGTCTGGTCATGGGAGGCCACATAGTGGCCGAGGGGGTACCGGAAAGCCACGCCCCGGCGGGCCGCGGCATGCGGATGTCGCCGAACGCGCCACGGTCCAGACCGCCGCCGGGATCTCCCGGACCACGAATCGATTCGCCGACGCGGTGGAACCCCCGCCGGTTCGACGTGGCCGCGCACTCTCCACCAGCCTAATCGCGCAGGGTATTCCGGCGGGGAGAAACCGTCCACCGAGTCGGCCATGACGGTGCGCGGTGAGCGACCAATCTGGAACCCGCGACAAAGGCCTGTTGACAGTCATTTCAAGATTTCCAGTGTCCCCGCGAGGCTCCGGCGGTCCTCGTGGCCGCTGTCGGTCTTGTCGAATCTCGTCGGATCCCCTTTATTCATGACCTCCCCGAAGAATATCTCGAACCGACGACACAATTTGCACATCTCGACATCGTGGCCCCTCCGTGTCTTTCGGTTGGAATTGGAGGGTTTCACCACCTTCATCCCGGGATTCAGCTCGAGGAGATTGTCCACCAGCCAGTCGGCGTCGAACACCTTGTCCACGATGAACGCTTCAAACGGGACGCCTTCGATCAGCGCTTCGACCTCCTCGGTTCGCGCGTTAGGCCGGGGAGCAAAATGAAATCGATCAGCCGACCGAGCACATCCACCAGCGCGACGGTTTTGGAGGTCAAACCCCATCGGGGCCGGCCGATGGCCTGTGGACCACGATCCTTCCTCGCGCCGGCGTCCTTTCGGTGAACTCGGCGGACCGTGCCGTCAATCATCACGCTCCTGGAGGTGATCGACAAGCTTAACGTCCTGAAAATACGCTTGAAACGCCCTTTTCAACCCACCTGATGAACCGCCGGTGGACTGAAATCCACATCCCGAAGCCATCGGGAAGAACCCGCCACGGAACACCGGTGCGATCGACCAATTGGATAGCCTCCAGGAACAATCGGTTGTCCAGGGCCGTCCTGCCGCTGTCCCCTTACTTGCCGGGAGGCAAAGGGGCGTTCTCCGCCCAGGTACGGTAGGTGATCAAGTATCTCGTTGTGTCAATCGGACCATCCATTATTAAAGAGTGAAGCAGATGTAAACGCTCCCGTGAATCCCTAAAATAAAACGCGGAATCGTCAAAATCGAATGTCAACAGGCCCTTGCCATATCTAAATATTTTCTATTGAATACCTGCCATTCTGCAAATCAAGTGGTGTACTCGAGTCATCACTTTGGATTCAGAATCTTAGCACATTTCACAATTGCATTTCATGATAGAAATCTCACAAAATAATACCCTATGGCAATTAGGGCCAGCAGAAAAGCTATTAGAATTACAAATACGTCTCTAAATCTAAATATCATCAACACACGGAATATGTCAAATTTCAACTGTCTCGAAAGACGAGAACGAAACTCATAAAATATAATTCCAACAATCAAGGCGCAGAAAATAATTATGTTTTTACTAAAAAAATCCGCAATTTTGAAAGCGATTAGTTCTTGGCTTGTTAATCCAGATTGATTTATTGCGTCTGTGAATGTTCCCAATAATAGAAAAAACACCACCACAACCGGAAGAATTCTGTTAAAGACTACGGTTGAAATTCTTTCCTTTTCTTCTCTTCCATATTTCGCCTTCGCCAATCCAGCATCCAACGAATCACTCGTCTCATTCCATAAGAATTTTGGAAATTGTTCACCATCCTCACTTTTCAAGCAATGTAATTCTGTGAATGCCCGGGCGTATGCAAGTACTCCCTTCGCGTCCATATACGCAAGAATACTTTTTGTTCTTTTCCTTTGGATAATCCACCTATTTAGCGAGTATAGAGTCTCTCGCCTCCACGCGTCTTCTCCATCGGATTTGGGAACTACATCGATAATGGTGTCTGATGTTGGTGTATGGTGTTGATGATTGTGACACATATCACGAATAAAGAAAAACATTTGCGATGCGACATCTTCCGCCTCCCCTTGATTACAGATCAAAATTTCAATTTCGATTTTTCCGTCTCGGTCCAACTCAAACTTAGCAGCGCAACCTTTAAAATTTATCATCCTGTCCAAAATCTCTGTTGATATGTTATTGAAGGTGTCTTCAAAACTTTGAGCGCTTAGATTGTTCTCGAGTAGCAAGTTGAGGGAATTTTTGAAATGCTCATATTGTTCCGGAATCAGATTGATGCAGACACCCGAAAACGTCGTTCGGCCTTCACTTTCCCCCTTCTTGCCCAAGAGGGTATAAACTGATTGGCCCTCGCGTTCGCGCAGCAAATTTAGGGCGTTGCCGATCTTGTTAAATTGGGCATCGGTCGTACGCCGCTTCTGCGACAAGGCAACGAATCGCACTCCATTGAAGTCCCGTGATACCCCGAACACCTTGTTCGGGATCTTGGCGGACCCAATTGTCGCAAAGGAAAGGTTGCCCGTTATCGTCGGCACCCAAGCGAGAAAGCTATCCATTTCGCTCACCTATTAGCCTGCCGAAGAAGATGAAACTCAAAACCACGATCCGCGGCCCGATCGCTTGCTTCGATCCTTTCAAGGAATGAATCCCCCGAACGCAAGACGGTGCGGCCCCTTAAGGCCTTCCCGAATGCAACAGTATCATCCCCCATCGACATCATCCTCGAGTTAGTGTTCAGGCTCGCGGGTTGCGAATCATTGTGCGTGTCCGCGAGAAGCACCGGAGCGCCAGTACGGGCGGCGCACGACTTGGCGCGCCGCCCACAATGCATCGGGTATCAAAAAATCAGATCCTGGATATACTCGTCGGACAACTTGCCCTGACGAACCCATCGATCCTTTTTTTTGTCCCAGACCAGTCCCTTTGAGACACGAATGTCCCTCACGCCTCCTGGGGTTGTCTCGACTTCCCCCATAAACGCCTTCATTGGCGGTCCGGAGATCTCGTTCGCCTCATCCCAGCGTTCCTTGCCTACATGCAGCACGGTAGCCAGCACAACGACCCAGTAGCCAAAGGCGATCATGACCAAGGCCAGTCCTGCGATTCCAAGCCAGAACATCGCGATGTCCTCCCTGTACAAACCTGCGGGTGCGCTCTCAGATTGACCATGTGGAATGGTCGATTCCGCAGGATTCGTTGCCGTATCTTGAGTATAGGGCCGCGTAAACCAAAAAGTTGATCACGATTTCATCGCGCATGATCACAAAGGCGTGATAATTTTATCACATTTTATCACATTTTCGTGAACTCAGAGCTTGACCGTGCCCATCTCGGTGCCTCTGATTGCCCAGCGTCCAGCCGGTTTGAAACAAAGTGAGCGCGACGTGCACTCGCCGTCACGCGCCCCATCGACCTACAAGAGAAGGATTCGCCACGCCCGCCCGCTCGGAGAGGAGGAGTGGATGCACGAATGCCGTTCCCAGTCGGGCGGAAACCTCAAGAACCCATGGCCAGTTAACAATCGAATTTGACGATTTGCGCGACTTTTTCATTATAGGGATTCACGGGAGCGTTGACATCTGATACACACTTCAAAAATGGAGGAACCGATGGACACAATGAGATTTTTGATCACCGACCGAATCTGGGCGGAGATCACGCCCTTGCTTCCCGCAAGGAAGCGGCGGAGGCAGTACGACCAAGTACAACCGATTGTTCCTGGAGGCTGTCCTAGGTGTCGTTCCCACCAGTGTTCCTTGGAGGGAACTTCCCTATGGCTTCGGGAAGTGAGACTCAGTCCACCGGCGATTCCGCTTGTGGGCCGAAATGGGCGTTTTCAAGCGTATTTTAAGAGAGATACGCCGTTCGGTCGCCTACTGGTGCGTGAAGATTGTCTGAACGAACTGTCGAGTTCACAAAAAGGTCGCCTACGCGAGGAAGGATCGCGGTCCGCAGGCCATCGGCCATTCACGCGGGGGGTTGACCACCAAAACCGTCGCGCTGGTGGTTGTGCTCGGACGGCTGGTCGATTTCATAGTGCACCCCGGCCAAGCGCACGAGCTTAGGGAGGCGAAGCGCTGATCGATGGCGTCCTGTTCGAAACGTTCATCGCGGACAAGGCGTACGACGCCGACTGGCTGGTGGACAACTCCTCGAGCTGAATCCCGAGATGAAGATGGAGATTCCCTCCAATTCCAACCGAAAGACACGGAGCGACTACGATGTCGGGATGTACAAATTGCGTCGCAGGGTCGAGAAATTCTTCAGAAAGGTTATGAAAAAAGGGGGATCGCGACGAGTTACGACAAGACCGACAGTAGCTACGAGGCCCACTGGAACCTCGCGGAGACACTTGAACGAAGGGATTCGCCCTGTTCCGTATCCTCCGGACTGTTTCGCCAAAATGCAAAACGGAGACGCCACGGCGTGGAACCGCCCAACGCGGGCCTCCGCGCTGGGTCCGCGTCGGTGGTAAATTCGGCCGCGCCGCCTCCACCGGGTGCGAGATACCGGACGGAGCAATCCCCCACCAACTGGTGCAACCACCTCCCCCGAGAGCGTGAAACCGACGTGGACGCGCGGCTTGAATTTTCGTCAAAGCATCCGCCTCCCCCAAGCGCCAAGCCGACCGAGCCCGGTTCATACTCTCAAGCGCGGCACGCGCACCAACTCCCCCCGAGCGCTCGCTAAGCCGGAGACCAGCGTCGGGCCAACCGGAGCGGAAACGCGCCCATGACACGTCGGCGACCAAGACCGGCGGCCGCGTCGTTTCGAACCTGAATCATCCTTCAGGCTTGCGTGGACCCTCTGTTCGGCGTAATCTGGACGGGTGAAAGGATGCCGCCATGAAAAATATCGAGATCTACACTTCTCCACTCTGCGGCTACTGCCACGCCGCCAAACGCCTGTTGAGCGCGAAAGGCGCGACCTTCGTGGAGCACGATATCCTTCGCGCCCCGGAGAAGCGGCGGGAGATGATCGACCGCGCCAACGGCCG
>JANQKA010000183.1 GCA_028281405.1 Hasllibacter sp.
CGTCCCGCCGATGGCCATCGAGGCCGGCTACACGGCGCCCTATGCGGCGGCGATCCGGGCCCGGACCGGCAAGCCGGTGATCGCCACGGGTCGGATCAACCAGCCGCAGATTGCCGACGCCATCGTCGCCGCCGGCCAGGCCGACCTGTGCGGTATGACGCGAGCCATGATCACCGATGCCGAGATGGCCAACAAGGCGGCGGCCGGCAACACGGACGGCATCCGTGCCTGCATCGCCTGCAACCAGTCGTGCATCGGCCGGGCCAACAAAAGCCTCGGTGAGCACCAACTGCAGGGTGACCACGGGCAAGACGAGGATGATGGCGGCCCGACCATACAGACCCCGCGGCAAGTAGCGTTTGAGCCATTCGAACCCCATGGGTTGAAATTACCCGCGCGCGGGCGGAAGGGAAAGCGTGGCGCGCTTGATGAAGTGGGCCGGCCCGCGCGGGATGGCGGTTCCGGCCCCGCCGGGCCAACCCACGCCGACGCGGAAACCCATGTTCCGCGCGGCGGCGGAATACCGGTCGCCCCCGACACACCGGCGATGGCCGTGCCGCCATGTCCCGCGCGTCGGCGGAGGACCACCTCGCCCCCCGCCGGGCGGCTCGGGTAATTCCATCTTTTCAATCCCGCCGGAAGATCGTTTGAGCCATTCGAAGCCCCGTGGTTTAAGGTCGTCCGCGCATGGAGGGGAACAGCATGCACGCACTCGAAGAGGTGTCGCCCGGTGTGCGCAGGCTAACGGCGCCGAACCAGTCGGCGTTCACCCACACCGGCACGAACACCTATATTCTGGGAGGTCGTCGGTTGACCGTCATCGATCCCGGTCCAGACGAATCGGGTCATCTCGAGGACATCGTCTCCTCCGGCGAGGTTGAACGCATCCTCGTGACGCACGCGCATCTCGATCATTCGGCGCTCGTACCGCGTCTGAAGGCGCGGACCGGAGCCGAAGTGCTGGCCTTCGGCGACGCCCGCGCCGGACGCAACCCCAAGTACGCGGAACTCCGGGGATTGGTAGGCGGCGAGGGAGTGGACTCTAATTTCGTTCCCGACCGCCTTCTCGCCGACGGCGACACACTGGACACCGGCGCGGGCATCCTGACCGCGCTTCACACGCCGGGGCATATGGGCAATCACCTCTGCTTCGCGCTGGGGGACGTGGTGTTCTCCGGCGACTTGGTGATGGGCTGGGCGACCTCGCTCGTCTCGCCTCCCGACGGCGATCTCACCGCGTACATGTCCTCGCTGCGCCGACTGATGAGGCGCGGCGACCGCCTTTTCCTGCCCGGTCACGGCCCCGCGGTGAGGAATCCGGCGGCGAGGCTCCGCGAGCTTCACGAGCATCGCCTCAAGCGCGAGGGGCAAATTCTGTCGGCCCTGAAATCCGGACCTTCCACCGCGGGCGGCTTGGCGGGCCGGATCTATTCGGACGTGGACCCCTCCCTGCTGCCCGCCGCGGCGCGGAACGTCCTCGCCCACTTGCTGGACCTCGAGGAACGCGGCCGCGTGTCGGCCCCCGCCCCCCTCGCCGCCGACACGCGCTTCTCGCTGATGGAAAAAAATTAATTTTCGCGGCGAATCGGCTTGCGGCGCTCAAATGCCTCCGATATACGGCACCCGTGTTCCGGCGTAGCTCAGCGGTAGAGCAGTTGACTGTTAATCAATTGGTCGTAGGTTCGATCCCTACCGCCGGAGCCAATATCCCATGTTGAGCCGCCGTTAGGGAGGGTTGGTCGTTGTTCGACGGCGACGGGTCGCCCCCGCCGCGGCCCGCGCCTTCCGTATCGCACGAAACGAATCATCCCGGGCCCCGATGGGCGCGCGCGCCGCGCTATTCGCTTGGGCTTGCGCAATGGACATCGAATCGGCGCCGGGAAGAAGCCGTTCCATCCACCTCGCGGCGATGCCGTGCCTCCCGAATCGTCGGAAGCGTGCGAACAGCGCGGAGATTCTCCTTGGACGGCGTTGGCGGGTGGTTGTCGCTGTGCTCCGCCCGTGTTCCCCGCGACCTCCGGCATCACGGAACCATACTCCTTCACGAGCCGATGAGCGCAGCACGGTGGTCTTCACCAGATGGAACCGAAACCACAAGGAATCCGAGGCCGAAGGTGCCGTACCCGCCCGGATCGCGGCCATGACTGCCAAACAAATCGGTGTGAATTGCGGGCGGCACGGTGGAGAGACCTTCGGGAGCCGGGCGGCTGGCATCGACCGTGGCCTCTCCTGTGACGAGCGGCTCGGGACTGAGGGGAAGAACGTCACCGGGAAAGATCCTGCCGCGGGATCAACAAGCGGTCCAATGGGAACCGCCGGGTCGGTGGAAGGAGAGGCGACGGCCTCCGGGAGGAAGAAGGGGACACGATCGGGCGGCCGGGTTCGGGGCCGTGGGGTGGGCGCGCCAACCCCACGGCCCCAACCCAGTCGCCCGATCGTCAGAAATGAAAGGCAGGAACTGCGGCAGAGTGAGAATGCCCCAAAACGGGAACACTTCAGAGCGGTGACCTTCATCGCCAAAGCGTGAAGCGCCGCCAAATCGGCATCGGCTTGGCGCACTCCGCCGAATTCGTGAGGCGAGGACGGCCCAACCTTATGTGGCGGACGCCGGCGGACGGCGTAAGGTTGGGCTTGGTCCGCGGAGATGAGCGGCGTCGCTCCACAATACCCCCATCCATCCGTCTTGGTCGGGACAACTCGACTTGGCTGGCGCGGTACGCGGCGGAGCGCGGTGACATAGTCCGAAAAGCGTGAAAAACACCCCGAATCGGTGTCCGAAAGGAGCCGACTCCGCCCGATTAGTGTGGAAATGCACCCCCACAGGTGGCGAAAGTCCGCGAATGCCGCCGCGTAAACCGCTTCCCGTTCCTACCGGACACCATGGCACCGCAGCGCGCCAGTCGCCGGGGCAATTCCCATTGGCCGTTTGCGGCACACGGCGACTCCCCGTCCGCATGCCGGTTGGAGCACGCTCCTACTTTAGTCGGTATCGAGGGCAACGGCGGACCAGTTCCACGAATTCATGACTAACGACCCGGATCGGCCCCGATCTCCGCCCAAGCGCGATTCCCGAACCTCCGCGTGAACAGAGTTGCGAAAGCCACCCGGAATTGGCGCGCCGCCCCGCTGGCATCGTTGGAACCGGAACACCACGGAGTGAAAGTTCACTGGAAACGCGAACATCCCGCCGGGGCACCCGCACATTGTTGTAAGGAACCTCCGGGTTCCAGCGCCGGCGCGACCGGGTCGCACCAACCCACCAAGACGCCGGGAATCGGGCTCAGACATTCCGCCGCGCTTGCGCGGCCAAAGTGATGGTGCACGATGAGAGCTTCAATCGAGATCCTTCGCGGTCGTCCGAACCCCAACAACAACCGAGCGCGGCCGCGTCGCCCCTATTCGCCACGCGCCAACCCCTCCCACAAAACTTCGTCACGGAGAAAATCTCGCAGGAATCACCTCTTTCACGCCAACCTCGCCTCCGTCCGTCCGACATCGGCCAGAGCGAAATTTCGATCGACGGAAGACCTGAACCAACTTTCGAATGGACAGGCATCGAAAATCCCACCCATGATCCGAGATACGCATTGATAGCCGCATGACGACCAGACTCCGGACGCCCGAGACCACCCACAAGTCATTCACCAAACCACGCCCTAACACCCACAAAACTCGCCACATCAAGAATCACCAAGAAATTCCAAAAATCATCCAATGTGGTCCTGTGGGATTGAACATCCGGACATGGCCGCGGACGGCAGCGAATCGGAATCTCCGATCGAACACCGCCAACCGGGAATGCCGGACCCTGTCAAAATCCAAGCGTGTCCGCCCGGTTCAATCCTGCCGAGGCTTTGAACTCCTTCGGAACTCTCGTCGGTCGACCACGCCGCTTCTACATCCCCGTCACATGGAAGAATACCATTCCCGATGGCAATCGAAATCGGAAGAACAAAGCCTCGTCAAACGTGCGCGGAAATGAAATAGTCGTCTCCGTCGGGACGGGACACCCAATTTTCGAGCGCCAAATCAACCTCGGTGCCCCCGAAACCGGAATCGGCGTCACCCCCTAGAGGCATCACGGAAACCTCCGCAGCATCGTCAAGCACATGGATATCCGTCCCGTCCACGTCGAATTCCGCGACCGAGGGCGATTCACCGGCCGAGTTTCCCATCGGGACCGCCCCGCCATCCCCGATGGCCGAATCGTTGACCTCAGCGTCTCCGGCGGTTTGATGTTGATCTTCAACGACAACGGACACGATTTCCTCTTTAGAAAAAGACCGCTTCGTATTCCCAGGGGCCGTAAACGTAATGCTGAAAGTGGTTGAGACGCTCTCGCCCAGCCTGTCGGTCGCGGTAGCCGTCACGGACACGGTCCCCGGTTCGGTTAGAGTGCCGACAATTAGATTATATGGCGCACCCGGAGATGTTTTTCCAAGCGCCAATTCCGAGTTTCTGTCCACGCCGGGAATGTCGAATCCTTCGATTTCATCCCTGTTGTCCACAATGGCACTGAAGGTAAGCGCGTCCCCCCTTCTAAGGTATTGGTCTGTGAATATCCGCCAAAGCGGAATATTGACTTGGGCTCCCACCGTGTATTCCTGAACACCGATTGGATAGTCCGTATTGACGACCGGAGGCGTGTTTTGATAAAGTGCGAAATGCCCTACACTGAAGTCGTGGTGAATTATATTATTGTTGCTGAATGAACTGCTGCCAAGTTCATCGGTGGCTTTGATTCGAATTAGCCAATCGTTTCCGCCTCCCGGGAAAGTTCCTGAAAGCCTCCCAAGATCACCATCGAAAACCACTCCTGGCGGAAGCGTCTCGACTTTCACGAAATCCTCCTCCCGGTCTTCGGTAGATTTCCTTGTGTTGCTCACCGGCCTATTTCTGATTCCGTCCCTGTCTCCATTGGTAGCCGTTGACGGATCGATTTTAAACGTCATGGAATGTCCTTCAGCGTCGCTGAATAGAGCATTCAAGTCGAAATCGAATGCGTCGCCATCGTTCAAAACCATGGATGATCTTGACGGGGTGGGCCCCTCCGGATCCTGATTGATCGCGACATTGAACACCGGCAAATTCGCTCCGTCGTTTATCGTCGCCAAATTGCCAATCGTCGGCGGGCCGGACTCATCGGTGACAACGACGGCCAATCCAAAAAAGGGCCTTTCGGTCGTGACACTCCGTCCACTAATGGCGTGGGGTTCCCAAGAAATTTCTCCTGTGAATTCATTCACTACCAGGCGTGGCACATTTAACTGATGAACCTGCTCCCCGGCAGTAATCGATCTTGATAAGTTGGAATCGTCGGAAATGTTGTAAAAATTACCTCCGTCATACGGCTGGTATAA
>JANQKA010000211.1 GCA_028281405.1 Hasllibacter sp.
GCCCGGCGCGTGAACCGGGGTCCGCGCGCGTTTCGACAACCGGAGCCTCTACAGACGCAGTCTCAGCGAGACGATTTCGTAATTGCGCAGGTGGAACGACACCCGTCCATCCTCGATCGGAAGCGGGACCGATTCGGTTTCCAAAAGGCCGCACCGCTCGACGGATTTCACCGCCGGATGCGGAACGAGGACCACCCTCTCCTTCGCGTTCCGGGATTCGAACAGGCGGACGACCACCCCTTCCCCGTCCTCGGCCGGCTTGACCGTCTCGATGACGCATCCTCCGCTTTCGACAGACACCGGCGGCGATGGATCCGAAGCCCAGGTCCCCGATACCCGGAACACCCGCGGCGGCAGATTGAGCGCGCCGGCCTCCGCCCGCACCACGTCGAGCGCGTTTCCCGGGTGGGGCAGCAGCGAATACGTGAACAAATGGCGCCCCTGGTCCGCCGTGGAATCGGGCATCGTGGCGGATTTCACGAGGGACAGGCGCAGGACGTCCCCGAGGACGTCGTACCCGTATTTGCAATCGTTCAACAGCGCCACGCCGTAATCGCCCTCGGACAAATCCGCCCACTTTTGCGCGGGAACCTCGAATTGGGCGGCGTCCCAACCCGTGTTGCGGTGGGTCGGCCGGTCGATCCGGCCCCACTGAATGTCGAACTCAGCGCGGGAGGTCCGGATCGACACCGGAAAGGCCGCCTTCAGCAATAGATGCGTCTCGCGCCAATCCACCTCCGTCTCGAAATCGATCCGCGCCGATCCGCGCCGCAGGACGACGCTCTGAACCAGTCGGGACTCCCTGAAAGGTCGCGCCAATTCCACCACAGCGCGCAATGGGCCGTCCTCGATCACGCGCATGCCCTCCAGCTCCGTGATCACCTCTCCCCTGTCCTCGAAAAAAATATCGATATCCCAAGCGTCCCAACTGATCGGGCGGTCCTCGAAGAGCTCGAGCCTGTTGCAGCACTCCCCCTCCTTCAGAACCTCTCGACCGCACCGCTTGTCGAACACCGAGGTCGGCATGCCGTGGCCGCCCAGGACCACCCGGACGAGTTCGTTCTCCAGAACGGCCCCGCCATCCCCGGTCATCCGCGCCGAAGCCCGGCGGCCGTCCGGCTCCGCCGGCGGGCCGCCCTCTTTCAGGATTCGCGCCGACAACGGCGCGCCTTCCGGCAATTCCACCAGAACGCCGTCCTCCACGGTTTGCCGGGGAAGGGACACGCCGTTCTCGGCGACCGGGCCCGCGCCCGGCGGAAGAAGCGCGAACCGCGCGCCCGGCAACGGCGCCCCGTCGAGAACCAGGAATTCCGCGTCCGGAGGCGCCAGCGCGCCGACCGCTCCCGACAGCGCCGCTTCGGCCAACGCGGCGATCCGGTCGAAGTCGCGCGCCGCGTCGTCGAACACCTCCGGAATCGAAGTGCCGGTCAGGATGTCGTGGAATTGAAGCGTGCACAGCAGCCGCCACGCCTCCGTCAGGTCGTCCGGTTCCCGTCCCGCGAACATCGCCAGGGACACCGCCAATTCGGCGTCGTGCAGCAGCGCCTCGGCCTTGCGGTTCGCGCGCTTGATCCAACCGTTTCCGGTCAGGACGCCGCGGTGCCCCTCCAGATAGAGCTCCCCCCGCCAAATCGGCAATTCCGGCGATTTCTCCTCCAGGGTTTCGAAAAACCGCCGCGCGGTGGAGGGGACGACCCGCGGCGCCCCGGGCATCGCCCCGTAGGCCCGCGCCTTCCGAATCAGGTCCGCGGTCGGGCCGCCGCCGCCGTCGCCGTATCCGTAGGCGATCAACAGGTCCCGAACGCGGTCCTTCACCGAGTTTCCGGTCCAGGTGCCGACCACCTCCTCCGCGCTCAGATCGGATTTGTAATTCGTCGGAAACGGCAAATGCCGGACCTCGCGCGGCGTGGTGAGGAACTGGGCCAACACCCGCGAGCCGTCGATGCCCTCCCACCAGGTCGTGGAGGCCGGCATCCGGTTGTACTGATTCCAACTCAACTTGTTGGTCACGAACCAGCGCAGGCCGGCCTGAACCATCAA
>JANQKA010000325.1 GCA_028281405.1 Hasllibacter sp.
GATCGCGAAGCCGGACAGGGCCCCCTTCGCCACCGTCTGCACCCAGTCCTCCCAAAGGATTCCGGCGGAGGCGGCGAACGCCGCCGCGATGGCCGTCGGAGCCGGCAGGATCACCGGCGACACGTCGAAGGCCGCGACCGCACCCTGCCACAGGACGAGCACGGAAACGCCGAACAGGATCGGCGCGGCGATCCGGGCCAATGGTCGGCCCGAATACCGCGACCGGGCAATCGCGACGTTGGCGGCCCACAGGAGGAGCCAAACGCCGACGGCGGTCCACAGCGGGCTCACGGAAGCCTCCCCCGGCCGACCCGCGGAGGTCCGGGATGCGCGGGGCTGATCACCGTTCCGCCCCCATGCGCCGCGAAACCGCCCCCTGGACCGCGCCGACGAGCGTCACCAGACAACCAGCCAATATCGCCGCCGCGAACAGCGCGGCCCAGATCGCCAGCGGGTTGCCGAATTGATCCCCGATCAGGATGCGGGCGCCGAGGCCGTTGACCGCCCCGGTCGGCAATTCTCCGACGATCGTCCCCACCAGGGCGGCGGCGATGCCGACCTTCAGCGACGTGAACAGATACGGCAGCGAGGCGGGCAGCCTCAGCGAGAAGAATGTCCTCGCGGCCCCCGCGTTGTAGGTTTCGAGAAGGTCCAACTGCTCCCGCGTCGGCGCCCTGAGGCCTTTCGTCATGCCCACCATCACCGGAAAATAGCACAAATACGCGGAAATCACCGCCTTCGGCGCCGCCCGGCCCTCCAATCCAAGCTGCGACGACAACACCACGATCATCGGAGCCAGGGCCACGATGGGAATCGTCTGGCTGACGACCGCCCAAGGCATCAGAGTCATCTCCGCGGTCCGCGAATGGGTGACCGCGACCGCGCCAAGAATGCCGACCACGACTCCCAGCGCGAATCCCAGGAACGTGGACGACAACGTGATCCAGCCGTGGTGGATCAGGCTCCGCTTCGACATCGCCCGCCCGTTCAGGGCCATCGCTCCGGTGGTTTTCCAAAGTTCGTTCCAGACCTGCCCGGGCGACGGCAGCCGGGGCCTGTCCAACCGGAAGGTCGCCGGGAGCACGCCGGGATTGAGCGCGACAAGCGCGAAGGCGGACGCCGCGTCCCGCGCGGCGGGATCCGCCGGCGCCACGACCGCTCCGTCGCGGGCCGCGCGCTCCACCGCGATGCCGATGTTCATCGGCGGCACCGCCGCGAGCCAGATCAGCGCCAACGCGGCGAGAACCGCGGGAACCGGTGGAATGATCCTCGGAATCCGCCCGGCCCCGCGCGCGCCGTTCACCGCCGCCACTCCATGCGGAGCACGTAGGCTTCCCCGTCGAGCGTCGGCGGTTCCCCCGTCATCGCGAAGCCCTCCCTCTCGTAGAACCTGTGCGCCGCCTTGTTCGGCTCGTGCGTGGTCAGCCAAAGGAAATCGCGTCCGGCCTTGGCGCGGTCGAGCAGCCTTTTGCCGTGCCCCGCTCCGGTTTCGGAGCAATACAGCGCCCCAACCTTCCGCTCCCCGTCGTCGACCGACATGTACGCGACCGGCGGGTCGCCGACAACCCATATCTCCCGTTGATCGAACGCCGCGTCGATGTGGCCGATCAATCCTTCAAGGTCGATGTCCCGAACCACCCACGGCGTCGCCTCGATCCAATCGTCGATGATCGCCGCGCAACGGGGCACCTCCGACCGTTCGGCCCGCCGGGGCCGGGTCGCGATATCGCGGTCCCAGCGCATCCGGACGTCCGGCAGCCCCTCGTCGTTGTCCCCGTCGGTGAACTCGACCCCGCGGAATCCCTCGCGGGCGTAGAACCGCCTCGCCCCGCCGTTCGCCACGAAGGTCCAGAGGTCGAGCCTGTCCCGCCCCTCCTTGACGCGATCGAGAAGCCGTTTTCCCGTCCCCTTCCCGGGCCGGGCCGCGTACAGCGACGCGATCTCCGACGTTTCGGGATTCACGACCGCGTACCCCTCCACCGGGTCGCC
>JANQKA010000349.1 GCA_028281405.1 Hasllibacter sp.
CGGCTTTTCCGGGACGACCGATTATTGCCCCGCGATCGGGACGCTCCATGAAGTTGTTCGCTTTCGAACGCCCGCTCCATGATTTCGATCTCCGCGTCCGGAGCGTGTCTCCTGTGCGCGTACGATCTCCAATTCCGGGTTATCGACGCGCATCGCTGGATCAGCGCCTCCCCGTCCTCCGGCTTCAAGAAAAACTCGGCGACCTCGCGCAGGATATCCAATGACGCCGTCGCGTCGTCGAAATTGATCCTTGTCTTGAGTATGCCGGCGCTATGCGGATTTGGATTCACATCGTAGCACGGGCTCAATTTCCAGCCCCTCGCCCCATCCCGCAGGAAGCCGTGGTTCCGCAAATGATCGTCGGTGTTGTTGATCAGTATGCTGAAGGCGATTCTTGTGAACAGCTGAATTCTGTCACCGACTCCGTCGGCCCCCGTTTGATTGATGATGTCCAGCAATTCGAGATAGCTTCCGTCATCGTCGCCGTCTTTGTGGTTGGTGAGCGCCATGGCGCTGATGAACGGGATGCGTTGTTCTCCGGATCGATCGAATCGGTTGGTCACGAACACGGGACCGTGGGACGTTTGAGCGAGATCATAACCCGGGGTATCGATGCCGCAATCCTTCGCCATGTCCAATGCGATGGCCTCCCAGCGCGAAATCGAATACGCGTCTCCGCTCTTCGGGAATTTCGCGATTGACAAACGCCCCTCCGAATCGCGGATCGAGGCTTTCGGGCGGGCGCCGCCCAGGCACGATCCCGGGGCGAGGATAAGTCGAAGATCTTCTTCGTGCTCCCGCGCATCCGCGATTCTCAGCGAGGACTCGAGCAATTCGTTCAAGGAATTGGACGCGGCCACGCCGCCTCTCCCGGAGGACAGGAATTCATCACCGCCCTTCACGCGGAACCGGAAGGCTCCGACCCGGGCTTCATCGGAAACCCCCAGGAGATAGTCAGCTTCCTGAAGGTTTCTGGGGTGCCGTCCCTCCGTCTTGGCCGCGAGCCGCTCGGCGCGGCGCATGACCGTGCGTCCCCAAGTGTCCGGAGCGCTGTCGCCAAGGGAACCGAACATCTCGTGGCCGGGGGCGGTTGGAAGAGGCCCCTCGATCATCGGCAGGTTCGGGTCGAACTGATACGCGTTTCCCGATGCGAGCCAATCCGGGTCGTGTTGATAGGTCACGCGTTCGCGGCCCGCGCCTGGGTGCCGCCGCAGGGTTCCTGTTCTGCGAAGGGATCCGAACGCATCCAGGAACACTTCGATTTCAGTCATCCTTCCGCCTCCTGATTCTCGAGGGGAGGAGTTCCATGGCGATTTTGTCCCCCTTCGCGTCCTCGATGACTCCGAATCCATCTAGGAGGCCCACGGCCTCGAGGGCGGGCAGATAAATTCGGAGGCGGACGTTGGGATCCCCGAGTTCGGCGCGGTGGATGGTTCCTCTTGAGGTTCCGGCGCGCCGGGCGACCTGTTCCATGGGGATTCGCCGCAGTTTCCTGGCCCTATTGATCGTTGTCGCCATCCTTCTTAGCTCCCGCTTGGCGGTGGGGGAGGTGCGTATCGTCGGATGCGGAATGCTTCACCTGTGGAACGTATCATGCATTACGTGTCGTTCGTGGCACATTCAAGCGATGTATTCAAGCCACTTCGAGCGAACGCGGCGCGCTTCGCCGGGACGGGGTCGCTTGCCGTCCAGTCTCGCTTCGTCCCGATGCGTCTCGACACTTTGGTTGGGGGGACGATGAGACGGTGCTTCGAGGTGGGGCGGGAGTGCCCGACACTGCCGCGCGTTCTTCCGGGCTGACCGAAGGGATCATGGCGGGGCCTCCTCCCGAACCCCGCCCGGAGGCGGAGGTGGCGCGGGTCGTAGGGCGTGTTATGCTTCACCGGTGAAACATTATCGCTGATTATGTGATATTTGTGGCACGTTCGATGAGATTTTGACAAGCCGCCGTGAGAGAACGCCGGCGCGCTTCGTCGGGTTGGATCATTTCCCGCTTCGATTCGTTCCGGTTTCACACGGTTCACCACTGTTGGAATTGGGGACGGGGAGAGGGGGCTTCATGGCGGAATGGCCACGCCCGATTTGGCCGCGTTCTTTTTTGGACTGTCCACACGCCCGGGTGCCGTGTGCCATAGGATCCAGATACCATCCCGTAATCGCGTCACGCCCGCGCGCCCGGGGGCCGTGTTCAAGGAAGGGCGTCTTCGAATCGGAGTGCGGCGACCGTGGACGAATCGGTGCGAATCGCGCGATTCGGCTCCTCCCCGCCGGACACGCGACGCGGAAGCCGGCCGCGTCGGGCGGACGTGCTTCGGAACATCGATCATGCCCGCCGACAAGGGCGGGATGTCCGGCATTTCGAAACGTTCGCGGATTGTCCTGGCAAGAAGGCGGAAGGAGGTCGAGGTGGGCAACCCGGGGCCGTCGCCGCCGTGCCCGCCGCGCCCGCGGTGGCTGATGTTACGGGGTTGGCTTCAGAAACATTCCATGAGCGCGGAGGTGATTCGTTTCGGGAGGCGACCCGCGGGGCCGTCAGCGGTCGAACCCGAACATGCCCCGGATCGCACCGCCGATGGTCTTCGAAGGAGCCCGTCCGCGACCGACGAAGTTCCTCCGGCGGTCACTTCCGCGCGCCGGGACGCGCGGCCGGGTTTCGATTCGTCGAAGCGGAACCCGGTCGATTTCTCCCCGTTCTCCCCGGCGGCCAGTCGGCGGGGAGGTGTCCGGCCGAATTGACCACGCGATTCGTTTGAGTGGACGACCATGGGCGGGGAAATCGCCTCGGAGCACGCGCTCGGCGCGCGCGGGGCTTGCGTCGGAGAATCAGGCGGACGACCAACGCTCGATGCACGCGCTCGGCGCGCGCGGGACTTGCCCGGCGATGGAGCGGCCCCGATCTTCCGGGGTGCCGGGATTCCTGACCCGCCGCTTCCGTAGGGACGTCGGCGGCTTGGCCGCCGGGGGGCGGGGCGGCCTTGATTCGTTTGGGCGCGCGGCGAATCCGGGAAGGCCGAGCGGGTGTCGAAGGGTCCGCGAACCGCTTCCTCATTCCGACCGGCTGCGGTATGCGCCTTACATGAACGGCTACACAGAAGATGAGGCCTTCGAAGCGGCGGCCTCGGGATCACTGAGCGAACGGGCGATGGCGCCGCGGGCGACGGGCTATCTCGACGATCTCAATCCGGAGCAAAGGCGGGCGGCGGAAACCCTCGAAGGCCCGGTATTGATGCTGGCCGGAGCGGGCACGGGAAAAACCAAGGCTTTGACGGCGCGAATCACGCACCTTCTCGCGACCGGGACCGCTCGACCGTACGAGATCCTCGCGGTG
>JANQKA010000384.1 GCA_028281405.1 Hasllibacter sp.
TGTTGAACAGTAATCTGAAGTCGAGCGGCGTTATCTCCTCCCCTTTGGTGAACACCACCGTGCCATCCGGGACAGCCCTTGTTTCATTCACGTCTCCGCTGTTGAGTCGATGCAAAATCTCGACCTCCAAGCTTCCCTCTCTATCCACCGTTAACGTGAATGTTTGACTGAAGATTCCGCCGACACTACCGTCATCGGCTTCCACTGTGACGGTATGGCTTCCCAGGTCAAATTGCGCGGGATGTCCTGTGATCAGGCCGGTGTTGGAATCGTAAGTCAAACCAGAGGGCAATCCGGTTACTGTGAACGTCAGGTCGTCGCCGTCGGGATCATGGAACGCGTTGTGGACCGGAATGGGCATAATCTGTGTGACGGCTCTCACGTTTCTGTCCGCCAAGCCGAACACCCCTGTCGTCGGTGACGAGTTGCTGGTCAACCCGCCAAGGTCCGAATCGGCCGTTCCGCCGATGAAATATATCGAAGCGGCGACATCATTGAAATCGTGCGTCCCCGCGATATCCAAACTGAAATCTGAATTTTCGGAACTCAGCCGGGTGATGCCTGTTCCGTCAATGTCTTGGACCGCTTCGAAGACGAGACTTTTCAAGTCGAAGACATCGGCGAGCGCGATCCGGTCTTGGCTCGCGTCGAATCCCCGAAGCGTGGTGACCCTGGTCCCGCCGCTGTCCTCGGCGGTCAGGAACTGGAAAACATCCGCTTCCGACCCGCCGATGAACGTGAAACCGCCTCCCATGCCGTAAAAGTAGTTCGCCTCGGAGCTGTTGCCCGTCACTTCACCGGGGCTTCCCGTTCCGAAGTGAATGTTGTCGGTCTCGATACTTTCCGTCCCGAACCTGATGATCTCGATTTCCCGGAGTCGGTCCGCTCCCTCGTCCAATCCATCCTGGACTCGGGAATCGGTCACTCGGATGTCAGTGCCGGAACCCCTGATTTGAAAGTCGCGGAGGGCGCCGGAGAAACGGGCCGTGTCCATTCCCGCCCCTCCTTGGATAGTGTCGTCTCCCGCGCCTCCGGTGATCGTGTCATCGTCTTCGAATCCGAAGATGATGTCCGCGCCGCCGCCGCCGTTCAAACTCGTGTCGGGGCTGTTCGTGCCGAATAGGATGTCGGCGCCGGCGGTCGCCGAGGCGGACACGGAGATCGAGCCGTCCGAAAACCGGATCGACTCGATGTTTCTCAGGGAGTCGGTGCCATCGTCGTCGTCGGTGTTCGTGTCCGGGTCGACGTCCGTGTCAGTCACTTCGATCCGTTGCTCCGGGGAGCCGTTGATGTCGACCAGTTGTGGCGTGATGTCGAATTCGTCCCGGGTGCCCCGGTAAACCGCCACGTCGTTGTTTCCGGCGCCGCCGTCGATCGTGTCGTTGCCCGCGCCACCGGTGATGGTGTCGTTGCCCCCCAACCCACGGATGATCCGGCCATGAATTGAACTGTCCACCAATTCGTCAACCCCGGCCGCCCCAACTAAGGGGGTGGTGCCCGCAAGTACGAATTCGACCGTGATCGTGGCGGTGTCGTATCCGTCGGTGGCGGAGATGGTGACATATGTGTTTTGACTGCCGGTGAAGGGGCCGGAGATTTGGCCACTCCCGATCATGAGCCCGAGCCCGGCGGTATTCAAGTCGACTTCCGTTCCGTTAACTCTCGTGGTCGCGGAATACATCAAGGGGTCCCTATCGGCGTCGCTGAACCAGGTGCTCAAAACTATGGGCGCAATGCCGTCCAAGGGGCCGGCCTGCGTCGCCAGCGAAGTCGCAACCGGAGCCTCGTTGCCCAACCCCGTGACGGTAAAGGTGTGCATGACCCGCCCCCCGTCTCCATCGTCGGCCGTGACGGTGACCATCGCATCCAATTTCTGGGTGTAGGCGGCGCCCCGAAGCAAAATATTCCCTCCACTGATCGTCAGCCCGATGGTGTCCAGACCGCCGGTCGTTTCGCCAACGGTCGCGGTCGCCGTGTAAGTCAGCGAATCTCTATCGGGATCGTTGAACCAATCCCCCAAGATGATGGGCAGGTCCGAGTTGTGGTCGACAGTGGAGAGTTCAGTCCCGGTCAACATGGGAAGCCGGTTGCCAAGCCCCATGATCGTGAAGTTATGGGTCACCGACATGTTGCCATCGGAGGCCATGACGGAAACCATCACGTCCTCTTTTCCGGTGAAGGTGCCCGAAATCGACGCGCCGGTGCGCGCCAACCCGACGGCTCCCAGCGCGATGGCGTTCCCGTTTTCCTCCGCCGTCACTGTGTACACCAGGGTGTCCCTGTTGCGGTCATTGAACCAAGTGTTCAAATCCCAATCGATGCGCTCGCCCCTGACGGGAGACACGCTCGGGGGAGCCACCGAAGCCACCACCGTTGGAGGCAAGTCTCCCAGCCCCGTGACGGTGACGGTATGCTCCGCCGAATTGCTTCCATCCGAGGCCATGACGGTGACCATGACATCCTCTTTTCCGGTGAAAGTGCCCGTAATCATCGTGTCATCGTGCGTCAGCCCGACCTCTCCCAGCGTGATGGTGCTCCCGCCTACCGCCGCGGTCACGGTGTACATCAGAGTGTCCCTGTCGGGGTCGTTGAACCAATTGCCCAAATTGATGGGAATTTCCGTACCGGGGTCGACGGTCGTCACCACCGTGGCGACCAAGGGAGGCCTGTTTCCCATCCCCGTGATCGTGAAGGTATGATCTTCGGTCCCTCCGTCCCCATCGTCGACCTGGACGGTGACCGCCACGTTCTGACTCCCGGAGTAGGCGCCGGTAATCATCGTTCCGGCGAACGTCAGCCCGAGCGTTGACAAATCGGTTACTGTCCCGCCTACCCGCGCCGTCACCGTGTACGTCAGATCGTCCCCGTCGGGGTCGTTGAACCAGGTGCTCATATCGATGGGCAGGTCCGTGGCGGGGTCCACTGTGGTGAGTGCCGTCCCGGTCACCACCGCGGGAGCCCGGTTGGGCAACCCCATGATCGTGAAGGTATGCGTGACCTCTTCCCCGCTTCCATCGGCATCGGTGGCCGTGACGGTGACCATCAAATTCTCTTTACCGGTGAAGGTGCCCGAAATCATCGAACCGTCCAACATCAGCCCGCGCGTTAACATATTGGAATCTACTCCGCCTACCTGCGTGACCGAGTACGTCAGTGTGTCCCCGTCGGGGTCGCTGAACCAAGTGCTCAAATCGATGGGCAGGTTCGCGCCGGGGTCCACTGTGGCCAGTGCCGTCCCGGTCACCACCGCGGGAGGCTGGTTGGGCCCACTGATCGTGAAGGTATGCGTGGCGTTCATTCCCCCGAATCCATCGGTGGCCGTGACGGTGACCTCCACTGCCTCGGTTCCGGTGAAGGTGCCCGTTATCATCGTGCCATCGTGCGTCAGCCCGACCGATTCCAACGTGATATCATCCCCGTCAGCCTGCGCCGTCACCATGAACGTCAGTGTGTCCATGTCGGAGTCGCTGAACCAAACACTCAAATCGATGGGCAGGTCCGTGCCGGGGTCCACTGTGGCGGGTGCCGTCCCGGTCACCGCCGTGGGGTCCTCATTGCTCATCCTGAGCGTGAAGGAATGCGTGGTCTCTCCCCCGCCTCCATCGGAGGCCGTGACGGTGACCACCACTTCCTCGGTTCCGGTGAAGTCGCCCGAAATCATCGCGCCTTCGAACATCAGCCCGACCGAATCCAACTCGATATCATCCCCGTCCTCTTGCGCCGTCACCGAGTATGTCAATGTGTCTTCCTCGGGGTCGTTGAACCAGGTGCTCAAATCAATGGGCAGTCCCGTGGAAACGACGCCGGACAACGCTGAGGAAGTCGTCATGGGATCCTCATTGCCCCCCGAGACGGTGACGGTGAAGGTGCGCATGGCCTCATCGCCTCTTCCATCACTGGCCGTGACGGTGACAACCACATCCTCGCTTCCGGTGAAGGTGCCCGTAATCATCCCGTCGTCGGTGAGCATCAGCCCGAGCTCGGCGTCATTCAGATCGCCACCGTCTTCGCCCACGGTCGCGGAGTAAGTCAGGGAATCTCCGTCCGGGTCTGTGAACAGCATGCTCAAATTGATGGACACAGCCCCGCCGCTCACTTCGGTTAATACCATATCGGTCGCCGCGGGAGACCGGTTGGGCAACCCCATGATCGTGAAGGTATGCGTGTCCATCCCTCCGTTTCCATCGGACGCCGTGACGGTGACCTCCACATTCTCGCTTCCGGTGAAGGTGCCCGTCATCATCCCGTTGGTGGCGAGAGTCAGCCCGACCGAATCCAACGTGACGGTTTGCCCGCCCGCCCGCGCCGTCGCCGAGAAAGACAGTGTGTCCCCGTCGGGGTCGCTGAACCAATCGCTCAAATCCAAACTGGTGGCCACGCCCCTTTCGGGCGTCACCTCTTCCTCCGCCGAGGATGTCGCCGTTGGCGCGCCGTTGGCCGCGCTCGCCGTGACGGTGAAGTCCCGGGATGTGCTGGCCCCGTTCTCGTCCGTGGCGGTGACCCTGATCGTCAGGGATCCCTCCGTGGTCGGCGTCCCACTGATCATGTCTCCACTCAGCGACAGCCCGGTGCCGGCCAAGGCGCTCAAGGTCGAACCGTCCACCCGTTGCGCCATGAAGCTCAAATCCGTCCCATCGGGATCGCTGAACGCCTCGCCCAGATCGATGCTCGTTATTCTTTGCCCGACCACCGCCGTGACGTCGCCAAGCTGACCGCTCACGGCCACCGGCGGTTGATTCGCCATGATGACGATCCTGTGTTGGACGGATCCGCCGCCCTCGCCGTTGGTGATGGTGACGATGGCCGTCACGTCCTCCGTTCCCGTGAACGTGCCGGTGATCTCTCCGGTCGAAGCGTCGAACGACAGCCCGTGGCCGGTCCGGCTGAACTGGACATCGTATACCAGACCTTCCCCGCCATCGGGATCCTCGAACCCGCTGGTCACATCGACGCCGTCGATCGGGCCCCCGACAGCGGCGTACAGATCCCCCGCGAGTTGTGCGGCCTGAACCATGGGCCTTCCACCACTCGCCGCCGGGGCTTCCGCCGTGATGTTGAACGTCCTAACGGACGATTCGCCGCCCGCCTCGGCCGCGACGACACGGATCGCCACGGACCCCGCGTTGTCGAGGGTGCCAACGATTCGGCCATCCTCGTAACGCAACCCGACCGTGCTCAATGCTTCACCGCCCTCCAATGTGACCGTGAACATCAACTCGCCTTCGGCATCGGAATCGAAGTAGGCCGCGGAAAGGTTGATCGGAACGATGTCTGACCCCGCGTCCACAGTCAGACTCGCGAGGGGATTGGCCGAATCCGAGGGGCCGTCGCCTCCCGTCTGATTGCCGCCTCCAGGGTCGTCGCCTCCCTGGTCGCCTCCACCTGTCGACGGGGCCGCTCCCCCGCCCCCCCCGCCGCCGCCGCATCCGGCCAGAGCGGCCGCCGCGCCCAGCATTCCAAGTGAGGTCCGCGCCTTCCGCGAACGCGCGAACACCGCGAATGGCTCCGCGGGCATTCCGTCCCGATCGGGGGTTCCAGCAAAATCCCACATTGTTCAGTCCTTTCCGGTTGCGGATTTCGGTTGTGTCGACGGGCGGCCGCGCCACCCGACGTCGTGAGCGGCGGGAATCGCCCGACCGGTCACATGAAGGCGATTGCCAATGCGAAGAAGACGATGATGCCTCGGCACGCGATGAGGTGTCAAAGAGGCCCAGCGCCCCTGACCCGCCACACTCCCGACGGGGATGCGGCGTGGGCATGAAGGTGTGGGACGGGCGGAGAGCGCGGTCCGCCTTCGGCCAAGGGCCCCGGGCGGGGCGGACGGCGGAAAATCCTCCGCCTGAACGGGCGCGCCGCGGAGAAGGGGCCGGATTCCGCCGGAATCCGCCAAGCCGCGCGGCGCCACCGCGCCCGGGGAGGCGCGGTCTCCGCGGAGGGCTTGCCCACCGTCCAGTGGCGCACGGCGCCGCCTCCCCCCGGGGAGGGCCGTCCCAATCCCTTGATTTCGAACCAGCTCGGTCACCATCGTTCCCACCTTGCGAACTCCGCGGCGCGATCGAGACCGCCCCGCGAATCAATACCCCCATCCCCCGAATACCATCGCCATCCCCAGCCGCAAGTCGAAATCTAGCTTTTTTTCCCGCGCGGGCAAATTTTTTTGCGTTTTCCGCGGGCGATCCATGCGAATCAAGGCGATGTCGGGCGGGAGCGGGACCGCGCGTGCGGAGTCGCGGTGGCCGTTGACGGCCCTGTCCGTCGCTGCGCGGAGGCGGGACCGCGCGCGCGGAGTCGCGGTGGCCGTTGACGGCCCTGTCCGTCGCTGTCGGTGGCGGGACCGCGCGTGCGGAGTCGCGGTGGCCGTTGACGGCCCTGTCCGTCGCTGTGCGGAGGCGGAACCGCGCGTGCGGAGTCTTGGTGGCCGTTGACGG
>JANQKA010000405.1 GCA_028281405.1 Hasllibacter sp.
TCATAAGCGCCACCGCGGCGTCCGCAATCCGCCGCCCCCGCGTCCGCAATCCGCCGCCCCCGCGTCCGCAATCCGCCGCCCCCGCGTCCGCAATCCGCCGCCCCCGCGTCCGCAATCCGCCGCCCCCGCGTCCCCAAGCGCCGCCGCCGCGTCCGGACGCGCCTCGCGGATCGGGATTGCTCAAAAAGCCGCACGGCGCGCCTCCTCCCTTTCCGCACCGGGCAAGTTCCACTTCCGGCGATTTTCGACGCGTGGGAATTCACGGCCCCGAAGCGCGATTCCCCCGTTCCCTGAAACTTTGGTTGCCTCGACGACCCCGAACATCGAGGCGTCCGGGTGCGGGTCCGCCCGATCCGATCCCAGGTGATTGATGCCCACCCACCGCATGCGGCGGCGGCAACCGTCCGGACCCCACCCCCGGGCGGAATTTTCGGATGCGATAAAATCCAGACCGTCCGCCGATTCGCGGCGGGGCCCGGAGCGTCGAATCCCCGCTCCGAATTCGTTTCGGTTCCCGTGACGCCCCGGAACCCGAATCCGCCCGCAATCCGCTCTCCTTGTGGACCATCCGCAGCATGCGGCCAAAGGCGCCCCCGGGGCTCTCCCCCCACGCGATGGAATTTTTGGAACACGCCGCGGGGAAAGCGCCCGTCCGCGAACCGCGGCGAACCCGCCGTGTCGGACCTCCACCCCGAAACCGACTCCACATTCCCGTGACTCCCGGGAGCCTCAAACCCGGGCTCCGTTCACATTCGTCCCGTGGCGGTAGAGCGCAAGCGGCTTGGGCGTGAGCACAACAACGGATGACGATGGTGTTCGCGTCCCACAACAATTCGCGTTGAACACCACGCGGCTCGCGCCGCTATTTCCATCAATACCGCCTGCGCCCCAATCGCCACCCCGTTGGCGCGGGTGGCGGAACCCGGACGTCGGAAATCAGCGCCTTGTCCAGACCACTCCGCATTCCCCGCCATCGAGCGGCAATTCCCGAACGGGTGGCCCAACCAATTCGCGGCGACATCATGTTTCCACCGCCAGCGCGGTTGTCGTTGCGGGAAACACCAGCGTCACCGCGGCATCCCGCTCACCGATCTTCTTCACCGTCCGCGCCGTTCCTTGAGCGCCGCGACGAGATCATCGTTTCCGACCTTGGTGGTGTTCTCCAGGATCGCGTTCTTTGCCGCCTGCTCGCACGCATGAGTGATCTCGGAGTGGCTGAGGGATTCGGTCGCCGCCGCCACGTCCGGCCAGTCCACGTCGGAGGTGTCGAGCAGGGAAAGGCGAGCCCGTATGACCTTCGTCGCGATCTCCTTCGAAGGCAACGCGTATTCCAGGACCGCGTCGAATCGGCGAAAGAGCGCGCGATCCAACAGCTTCACATGGTTCGTCGCGCCGACCACCAAGCTGTCCGAATCGTCCATCTCCAGAAACTGCAGGAAAGAATTCAGAACACGTCGAATCTCGCCCACGTCATTTGCGATGCCGCGCCGTCCCCCGAGCGCATCAAACTCGTCAAAGAGGTAGACCCCCCGTGTTCCTTGGATCGCGTCGAAGACAAGTCGCAGCTTGGCGGCGGTCTCCCCCATGAACTTGGTGATGAGGCCGTCGAGTTGGATGGTGAACAGTGGCAGTCCCAATTCTCCCGCCAGCGCCGCGGCGGTCATGGTCTTCCCGATGCCGGGCGCACCCACGAGCAGAAGCTTTCGGAGCGGAGCGAACCCATGCGCGCGGATGCGGTCGCGCTGACGCTGCTCGACGAGCACGCGATCGATCCGCCGATTGAGATCTTCCTCGAGCACCATGTTGGCGATACGGGTATCCGGGTAACCGACCGAAAGCAGCCCCGCCAGTTCACCTCTCGGTTGGGCAATGGGGATGGGCTTCGACCCCGGAGCCAAGGCCACCACCTTCGACCGTTCCTTGGCGCGGTCCACAAGCTCCCGCAGCTCCAAGGCGAACTTGCCATGCCCATTCCGGGCCGCCTGGGCGGCGACCTGCATGGCGACGGCGTAGAATCGCGTGTCGTCGCCCTCCCCGTGGCTCCTGACGAGAGCCTTGATTTGATCCGCCTTGGCCATCGCTCACTCCATCGGGGTCGCTCCGACCGATATGCGCTCCCGCTTCACCCCCGCCTCCTCAATCCTCCAATTTGCCGGAAATGCCAAGCCCCGGCATCATCTTGCCGACGCGTTCGGGGCGCCGTGCCAAACCTTTGCCGGTCCCCCCGCAGCGGGAAACCAAGCGCCCGCCAGAGACTCCGCTCGAAGATCGGCGAACGCCGGGAAACTCCCGCGGTGGAGGGCCCTTGCTGGTCCGGCGGGGTTGGGAAGGAGGGGCCGCGAACCGGCCGGCCCACTCCCGCGTTGGACCGTGGACTCGACCGACCACGGCGCGGCAACGGACCTCGCGGGATTTGATCCGGACTTCTTGTCGTGGCCCAAGGTCAAAGGCCGGACGGTGGGGCCGGGTGTGGGTTCGCGGGGTCCATCGCGTTCAAATGGCCCGAAGTCTTTCGGCGGTCGCTGACGGAATGTGATCTTCCCGACCTTGCCCGGGGGAAACCGCGCTCCGACCGGATTCGCCCCGCGCACTTGCGCGGAACCCGCGCATGCCCGATACGCGCCCAATGTCCGAAGCGCCCCCCGACCACGACGACTCCGACGCGAAGCGCAACGTTATCGTGCTGGTCGCCGCGCAGGCGGTCCTTGGCGCACAGATGCCGATGATATTCATCATCGCGGGGCTCGCCGGACAGACGCTCGCGGCAAATCCCTGCTTCGCGACACTGCCTATTTCCC
>JANQKA010000469.1 GCA_028281405.1 Hasllibacter sp.
GGTGAGCGTCACCATTCCCGAGGTGGCGGGCGCGGTGAAGGTCACCATGCCGCCTTCGACCGTGGCGTTGCCCATGCCAGTCGGCACCGACGCCGAGTAAGTGACCGTCGCGCCGTCGGCACTGGTGAACCATCCGGACACGTCGATCGTGACCATGGTCCCGGCGGCCACGTTTTCCGTCCGCGTTCCCGGGGCCACTCCCGCGACCGCGAGCGCCGCGTTGTCCAATGCGATATCCGCGTTCAGCGCAATCGCGTCCTCATCGCCGAACTGGATCATTTCGACATAAGTCAGCGTGTCGCGACCATTGCTCAAGTCGGCGTCGGATTCTTCGTGAAGCACATGGAACCGGGCGGGATTGTCGGCCTCCGCGGCCTCCATCCAGATGCGGTAGTCGTCACTGGCTCCCGAGAACACCGCCGTGTCCATGCCGGCGCCGCCGTCGATCGTGTCGTTTCCGGCGCCGCCGAAGAGCGTGTCGTTTTCGGCCCCGCCGTGAAGCCTGTCGTCGCCGGCGCCTCCGTCGATCGTGTCTTCACCGATTCCGCCATTCAGCGCGTCCGCTCCGGCGAATCCGAAAATGAAGTCGTCGCCGCCGCCACCTTCGATGGCGAAGGCGAAAGTGCCGTCCGAATATTCCGTTCCCAGTAGGATCTCCGCGTCATCCGCGGTTCTGCCCGTTCCTCCCGCTCCGACGACCGCGAGTTCCACTTCACCGTTGCCGAAATCTTCGAACCGAACGACCTCGAAGCCGACCAAAATGTCCGTTCCCTCGTCGTCGACGGTTTCATAATCACCGTCGTCGGAGGTGTTCAAATCCATTATGGTGATCCAAGGAACATGCGTCATATCAGCGACGCGAAGCTCCACGGAGATTCCATAGTCGGCCAACGCGCCCAGGTAGACCGCGGTGTCGCCCCCGCCATCGTCCGCGCGCGGTTCCGTTTCGGTGTCGCCGAAGAGCATGTCGTCACCGGCGCCGCCGGTGATCGTGTCATTGCCGCCGCCCCCTCGATTCTGTCGTCACCGGTGCCGCCGGAGATCATCTGCGCTCCGGCTCCGGTGCTGACGGCGTCGTCGCCCGCCCCGGCGTGGACAGCCGTAACGGCCTCGCCCCGGTGGACGAGGTCTAAATTGTCGGCTTCGTCGCCACCCAAGACCCCGGATCGCGGCAAGTCCACGGCCGTTTCATCGAATATGAATGTCCGCGTGTCCGAGACGCCGGCGTCGTTGACGGCGTACACCACCACTTCCGTTCCGGGCGCGCCCGTGAAATTTCCGGTGATCTCACCATCCTCGATCGAAAGGCCAATTCCGGCGGCGGCGAGACTTTCTCCGTCAACAACGGCCGCGTAGGCCACTTCGCCCGCGCTTGATTCTGTAAACCAGAAATTTAGGTCGATCGCGCTTGTCCCCTCTCCGACGGATACGGGATCGGCGTCCGAACCAAAAGTCACCACGGGAGTGCCAGGTAACTCCATTGCGGGCTCAGCCGGAACAACGGCATGTCCATACACGAGGGTGAATCCATGAGTGGCCGCGCCCCCGTCCCCATCGATGGCGATCACCACGACTTCCGTGTTCGGTGATCCCGTGAATTCCCCGGTGATGAGGTTGTCTTCGATCTCGAGTCCCGTGCCCGCCTCGGTGAGCGTCATTCCGCCCACGATCGCGGTGTAGGTCAATTCGGTCCCGTCCTCGTCCGAGAACCAATCGTTCAAATCGATGGGTATCCGCCCCGCATCCACGGTGTCCGGAGCGTCCGCCAGCGCGACCGGCGCGTGGTTCACGTCTTCGACGACGGTGATCGTGAACGTCTGGCTCGCCCGCAAATTTCCCTGGTCGACGGCCGTCACCGTGATTTCCAAATCCCCCGCCCTGCTCGGCGCGCCAGCGATCACATCGCCGTCCGTGAACCCCAGGCCGGTTTCACTCAGCGAAGAATCGCCTTCGAGGGACGCCGAGTAGGTGAGCCGTCCCCCCTCGGGGTCGGTGAATGCCCGGTCCAGGTCGAACGGGGTGATTCGTTCGCCCACCACCACCCTCACGTCGCCCAGAGGCGAATCGCTCGCGGTGGGGGCCTGGTTCGGGGCCGTCACCACCGTGAATGTCCGGGTGGCCGACACGCCGGACGTGTCCGTGGCGGTCACCCTGATCGTCATGGTCCCTGTGCTCGCGGGAGTTCCCGTGATTACTCCATCCTCGAGGCGCAGCCCGGAGTCCGCGAACCGTCCACCGTCCACGACGGTCGCCGAGTAGGCCAATTCGCCACCGTCGGGATCCCTGAACGCTTCGGACAGGTTGATGCTGTCGATGCCGTAGTCGGGGGTCGCGTTCACCACGTTCATCCCGTTTCCGATCGGCGAAGTGGTCGCGACCACCGGGGTGTTCGACCGTCCACCGCTTGCTTGATCCGTGTTGTCGCCCAGATCGGGGATGTCCACGTTGAGACCGCCGCACCCGGAAATCGCGGCCAAGGACGCGAACGCGCCCGTGGAACGCCCGGCGCGTCGGACGTTGTCACTTCGGGAGGTTTGAAGTCGAATCATGGGGTGTCTCCGTTTTTTCCGCCTCGCGATGCTTTCCGAACGTGCCACCCGGTTTCGCGGTGGTCAAGGATCGGGGCGGAGGTGCTCCGGATTGGAAGTCGGTGGTGTTCGGATCCCCGTCGGCTTTTGCGGGGTTGGTCAACGGCGAACGGCTCCCATCCCGCCGGGGCGCGGCTTGGGCGCGTCGGGAATCTCGTCCCCACGCTTGACGACCCCGCGAACAACCGCTCGGTCCCGGATATCAAAGTTTCCCGCGCCGCTCGCGAAGTGGATGGAAAGCATTGCAAAAGGTGGAATCATCCAACCGGGATGACGTGGCGGATCACCGGCCGTAACCGCCGGTGGCGATTTCCATTCTCTTCACCTCAGCGAGCAGCGCGTCCGCGAACCGGAGCGGAAGCGCGGGAGATCCTTTCTCGACGAGCGCCGTTAAAAGTTCGGCCGGTCCATCCCCGCGCGCGGCCACCACGAAATCGTCCCGCCATATGACACCCTTGATCGGATGGCCGTCGAATTCGACATTCATCAGCGCATCATGCGCCGATTCGTCCGCCAGAGCCATTGGAACGTGAAAACCGATCGAGGGATCATTCGTTTCAATGGCGAAGTTGAAGCCCTCGTCCCTCATCCCGGTATGGGTGAGCACTCCGCGGGCGATGTTCGCCGTCCCCATCGAATCGCCAACGTATCCACCCAACCGCGTTCCGTCCATTGAATGATCGACCAATGCGAAGCTGCGCCCCTCGCGCAGGAACACATCGTCGCGGTCCCCCCGATGGATTGCCTTCGCCATCTCGGTGATCGCCTTGATGCTCCGAATACCGATGCTTCGATCATCGCATCCTCCACGCAGGTCGGCGAGAGCCTCCGTCGCGGCGTCCGGATTGAAGAACGCCCCGGGATATGTGTCCAAGTCGTTCCAGGCCTTGGGATACAACACGCCCCCGCGGACCTTGATGTGCGGCAAGGGAAGAAGCCTGAAGGCGGTTTCCGGGTCCACTTCACGTTCCCACATCACATCCCGAACGGCCCTCGCGACATCCTCGTTGTCGACGAACCCCTTGCCTTCCAGCACATCGGCGCCCTCCGAAGCATAGAGTATCACGATTCCCGCCTTGAAGTTGAACATGCCTCCGCCCCGCTGCCCATCGTCGTGCAGGGTCATGGCCACGTCCCAGGCCGGGTCATCCAACGAGTCGGGAATCGGCAGTAAATAAACCGGCGCGGGCCAATCGAACATGGCGACGCGGGAATCATCGGTCATCGATGCTTCCACCGCATCCCGATTGTCGCCGCGCTTCGTCATCCACTTTGTTCTCAGCGCCGCGACCTCCTTGGATTTCAGCGCCGCGGATCTCTTGGCTTCCAACGCCGAGGCCTCCCTTGCCTTCCGCGACGCGGCGGACTTGGCGGCGCGGGCGATCCGGTGCCGGTTGTTTCGTTGATTCTTGCGCATGGCGGCGCTCCCGAAATTTGCAGACTCGGACATTCCCCGTTCATCCGCGGGACGACTGGACGGGAGATTGATCTATCAAGGATTCCTGCCCGATGAAGCCCTTTCAGTCAAGTGCGGTCCGGCGGACGCGGGCGTGACCGCCCCGTCATGGCGGGGGGCGGACATTCTTCGGGTGCGAAGGACACGTTCCCCCGCCTCCCAGTGCGCGGATTTATCTTACAAAGAATGCATATTGACCCCTACACTTCGCGCGCGCTTGGCGCGGCCGAATCGATTCGTCTGGTGCCGCGGGTTGCGCCTCCTCTTGAAGTCGTGTGCGGCCGACGCGTCACCGCCGCCGCGTCCAGCCTGCCTCTTCTCCGACTCGTGTACGCTCACCGCGTGGAGAATGCGATCACGATCCGCGCGTTCCTCCCAGCCACTTCGCGGTGCGTACGTCGTTGTCGCGTGTCGGCAGTCTTGGTGGTTTGCCATCAGCCACTTCGCGTGCGTGTGCGTCATGGGAAGGCGCCAAGACCTCCCCGTATTGGCCGACGCCGTCAGCCACTCCGCGCGCGTGTTCGCGTCATGGGAAGTGGCAGGCCCGAGGGGCTGAGCTGGAACGCTGGTGCAGCCACTTCGCACGCACGAGCGTCATGGGAATCGTCCTCGTGGAAATATGATTCGTCATCGTCACCAGCTACTACGCGCGCGTGCGTCCGTCGTAATCAGCTTCAGTGGAATCCGCTGGACCAGTGCGCGGCCACATGGCGCGCGCGTCCGACTTGCCGCGCGGACGGACGTGACGGACACCGCCAAGACCAGCCACTTCGCGCGCGCGTCCGAGTGAATGTAGCCGGGCAAGCGGCGAGTTTCGCTCCCCCAGCAACTTCGCGCGCGTATGTCTTGGGTCTAAAATCGCGATTCTCCCTTATTTCATTGGCAAATTCTTCGCGCGCACGGCCCGTCGTTGCCTCCTTACGTATTCACGAATCGCAGGAGGGGGCCACTGCTTCACGCGAGACAGCCGCTGTTGATTCCGCGGCCACGCCCGCCGCTAGGTGGCCACCACTTCGCGCTTGCGCGCGACCGGCGCGCGGACCCCGGCTCGGCGTAGATCGAGGCGGCGCCCACCACTTCGCGCTCGCGCGCGACCGGCGCGCGGACCCCGGCGCGGCGTAGATCGAGGCGGCGCCCACCACTTCGCGCTCGCGCGCGACCGGCGCGGTTTTCTGGCCACCGTTGGCGACGCGCCGGTCGCCCACAAATTCGCTCACGCGCTCCGCCGACGCGGAAGGCCGAAGTTCATCAATCGACCTTTTACACCGCCACTTCGGCGGGTGTGGCCGACGCCTTTCGCCGGATACTGCGCGGACTCCGGCGCGGCACAGCCGCTTCCCGCGCGAGCGGACGACACACGGCCCGTGAGGCGTGTCATGGTGCTCGGTGCCTCGGCCAACCGCTTCCCGCGCGCGGCCGACGTGGCCCGCCCGCTCGGCCACATCACCAAGCGAGGAGGGAGACGCATCGGCGGATTGTTTGGGAAGCCGGAGAACCTCACTCCCTCCCCTCGGCCGACCACTCCATGGGTGTTCCCTCTCCGGTCCCGTCTTGAACCCATGCGAAGGACGGCGCGGGAGGTACGTCGTTGCCTCGATGCCCTCACGAACGCGCCTGGTGTTTGGATGTTTCCCTCCCGGGAAGGGAACAGAGGTCGGTCGCTTCATGTGTTCCCGGTCCACGGCCGGGACCGTCATGACGGAAGCGGCATCGGGTCAGACATCGATGTCGACGTAGTGACGGGCGAAGAGAATTTGACTTTTGGGGGCCGTGTCCCTTCTCGGGACAATCCAGTCCTTGAAGTCTAGTCGGAATTCCTCGCGGCTTACATATTGAAGTTCGCGCCACAACACGCCATTATTCAATCCCAATTTAAGGATCGGACTTTCCGCGCATTCAGGCTTCTCCATGACGACTTCGGGGGGACAATCGAGGTCCAGCACGAGATCTTTATTGTGTTCTTCCTTCGCGGTGCAGATGATGGTCCAGTAATCAACCCCCCTTGGGTGTGTCATATGAAACATTGGTGCGGTCCGATTGCGGCTTTTGACCCTCGACATTTTAAGAATCATATTGAAGTTCGGACTGAAATATGGGATCCGGTATGGCTCCTCGTAAGGCCAGTAGGACGTGAATTCCTTCCTGTCGAAATCGTACGAAAGTTTGAAGTCGATTCCCCCTTCGTCACGAATGGATTCGGCGAACCCCAACAGGGCCGTGACCATCACCATTTCGACCTTGTCTTGAGTGACGTTTTCTGGAAACCAATTCGATATGTCCTTAGCCTCGATGCTTTCCGGTGAGGTCGCGTTCTTCGGAACACGCGCCCCACCTTTGAACCCGACCACGCCGGAATCGGGGTTGAGGCGCGATATGCGCCTGCCGCGTGCCTGAAATTGGCCGTGAATCTCCAGAATTTTTCCGTTCCCCTTGCCGGGAGAGGCGGAGCGGTTTGACGGAGTGGAGCGTCGGGACCGTGATCGCGATTGGGCCCGTGGACGCTTTGACTGCTTCTTCATCGCCTTGACCTTTCTGAAGAAGGGGACCGCGGCTCCTCGCGCATTCCCGGTTTGGAGTTGTTCGGACTCCGGTGTAAGCCAAGATTCGCGACTTGTGAAGTCCGGGATTTCGGCCAATCTGGCCCGCGGCCGATGGTGTCCGCGGATGCGCCATCGCCTTCAACGAGAAGGTCTGTCCGGTATCTGGGCGGTCGCTTCGGGCGTGGCCAAACCTGTTGGACCGCTCCGGCAATTGGGGATTTCAGCCCGCCCGACACCTCTTCGCTCGTCCCTGGACACGCCCTGTGGTTAACTTGTCGGCACCCGGCTTTCACTCGGGCGGCGCGGGACGCCATTCGAGTTCGCGGTGCGCGCCGGGTCCGAAGCGTCCTGGTGATGCCTCCACGCCCTTCCCGTTGAAGCGGCGCAAGGATCCCGGCCCATTGCCAGCGAGACGGCCGCGATGGCTCGTCGGTGGATAATGGCGGACTGCGCACGACCCGGCTTCCACGGCATCGACTCCCGCTCCCGTGCGAAGGTTGTCGCGGCCGACCCCCGCGATGACCCGTGCGCACGCCCTGGCGCGGACGGAATTGCCGCCTTCCCAAATTCTCGCGGAGTCGTACTCCGGTCCGGAGCCAAGGGTTACCCCGACGAATCCGACCGCGATGATCGAGCGAAGCCCCGGTACGGTCAGCGGCGCCGTCCGCCAAAGTTCAGGCGGAGTCGCG
>JANQKA010000497.1 GCA_028281405.1 Hasllibacter sp.
TTCACAAGGAGTTTCACCATCACGGCGGAGAATCCGGCTGAAGGCGGAGGCAGACCCAGGGTCGATATCTCCCAACTCGCGGGGGACCGGCGGGCGGTGACCGGCGAGGCGATCTCCGCCATCGACGTCACGCGCGGCTTCCGCGACCCCGACGGTGACGGGGACGATCTGACCTACGCGGTCGAGTTCAGCCGAACCGGCCATGGGTTGACGTTCGACGAAACGACCAACGAGATCACCGGCGAGTTCTCCGGGACGGAGGACGTGACGGCCATAGTCACCGTCACGAACGGCGATGACGGAGGCGCGATCGAGCACAGGATCATCATTTCCGCGAACCAAACACCCACGTCCGGGGAGGAGCCCCTTCCCCAAAACATGACGGTGGTGGCGGGGCAATTGATCACGCCCATGGAACTGGCCGCGGCGTTCGCGGATCCCGAAGGAACGCCGATGACCTTCGAGGTGGAAATGGCGGACGGGTCGGATTTGGCGGATGCCGGGCTGATGATCCGGGACGGGATGATCATGGGCGCTCCGGTCTCGGCGGGAGTCATGAGGATCAGGGTCACCGCCACGGACGCGGACGGGGCCAGTTCGTCCCGGGAAATCATCATCACCTCCGCGGAGGCGGACTCGCCCACTCCCGGGGACGACCGGATGGTCAATGGATATCGGGATGAAGTGATCGACGGCGGCGGGGGAAGCGACATGGTGATCTACGCCGACGACCGGTCGAATTACAGAATCTGGCGGGAGACGTCGACGGATGGAGGCGGTGTCCGGATGATCGTCCAGGACAGAACCAACGCCCCGGGGGACGATGAGGGGCGCGACGCGTTGATGGATATCGAGGTTCTGCGGTTCGGCGGCCAATTCGGTTCCGACGTGCCGGTGGCGTCGCTGACGTTCGACACTCCCGCGATAAGCGTCGCGCGGAACGCGCCCACGGAAAGCACGTTCACGCTCGAAGAGGAATTCACGCCCATCGAAGCGGGCGGTTGGTTCGAAGGCGGGGGCGCGAAAACCTATTCGTTCGAAGTGACCGGAGGGACGGTCGAAGGCCTTTCGATCGATCCCGCGAGCGGACTGATCACGGCCGCTCCCGACGCCGGGGGAGTATTCGTGATCACGGTCACCGCCTCCGACGACCCCGACGAAGCCGCGACCTACGACGATGCCGTGCACAGCCACACCCTCACCGTGGTCGAGGCGCAAAGTCCCGTCCCCTCGCCCATGGCCCGCGTGGAGGACGACCACGTTCTTGGCTCTCCCATTTCCGCCATCGATTTGCAACGGTGGTTCGTGGACAGGCAGGGGGACGCCATAACATTCGAAGTGGACGGGTTGGACGGAACCGGCCTGTCGGTCGACGACCACGGGGTGATCAATGGCGCTCCGCTGAGGTCCGGAACCCTGGAAATCACGATCACGGCGACGGACACCGGTGGGAACTCCTCCGCCGTACACACATACACCCTCAATGTGACAACCCTGCCGGAGAACGCACTGTTCACTCTCCAGGACAGAACCGTGTTGACGGACCGGCCGATTACTCCGATCGCGGTCGACGGAGCCTTTCACGACTCCGGCGGCGGCGAATTGACATTCACGTTCGAGGTGGGATCCCAGCGCGGGTCGCTCGATTCGATCGGCCTGGAATATGACGACTCGACCGGTTTCATCACCGGAACCATCGACGGCGCGGGGTCGCATCTCATCGCCGTCGAAGCCAGAAACGGAAATGGCGGAACCCTCGAACAGACCTTCACCGTGACCGCGGTGGAGACAATTCCCGGGCAAGAAGACCGGGAACCCGAAATATTGGCTCAGCGATTGCGGGACACCGGTGAAGAGAACGAAACCAGAATCCTCCCGGACGGAGCCGTGGTGTTCACGAAAGGACGGGAAATCACGCCGTTCGACATAAGGATCCTGTTCAACGACCCGGATAACGATCCGCTGACCCACGAAGCTTGGGTTGGAAGGCTTGGTGTGCCGGACAATCCCAGTGATGTCGGCAGGTGGGGGGGACTGTACGATGTTCTGGGGCTGTCATCCGACAACGGGTTGATAACGGGAACATTCTCCGACTCCTATTCGGGATCGGGGAACGGGTGGCGTACCGACGATGCATTCGAAATCGTCATGAGGGTGTTTGTCGGAGGGCAGGTCGACAGGTACGCGAATTTCGGACTCGCTTCGGACCCCAATAGGGGGGAAAGCGACAGCGTGCGCGACTGGGGACTGCTTCCGAGTTTCGTTGTCCATGTCAACACCGCCCCGGAAGTGTCGACGTCGTCGCCCTTGAAGGACATACCGGTCAAGGTCGGTTCGGCGATTCGGGCGGTCAGCGTCGCGGAGGGATTCGATGATCCCGACACGGGCGCGACTCTGACGTACTCCGTGAACGGGCTGGTTGGAACGGGGCTGGATTTCGCCGACAACACGATATCCGGAACTTTCACCGGCTTTCCGGGAATGGAAACCCGGAAAACGGTCACCGTCACCGCGACGGACGAGCATGGAATCGAGGCCACGGACGAATTCATACTATATTTGAATTCTCCGCCAACCCTCGTGCCGGACGCGCCGACGACGATCTTCGTCACTGGACGGGATCACAGGATTGAAAATGCCCGTCTCCGGGACTTTTTCCAGAACGACGACGCCGCTTATGGCGACACCTTGACATATCAAGCGCTTCTACTCGACGCCGATGGAAATCCGAACGGGACGCTATTGGAGGCGGGACTTCGAATGGATCCCGTGTCGGGGATTCTTTCCGGCGGGCTGACCCGGGATCCGGAAAACGTCGGCTTGGAGGTCACCGCACGCGACGGGACGGGAGAATCCGTCTCCACGAGGGTTGATTTCATGGAAAACACCAGACCGGATTTCGATGAATCGGTGGGATTCCCGGAATTGACACTGACGCTCGACGATCCGATTCGAACGCCCATTGATTTGACGGAGGCGTTCAGCGACGCCGATGGCCATGCCATCACATACGAGCTGCTCATCGGCAGACTTCGTGTGAACGACAATCCCTCGGATAGTGAGAATTGGAGAGACCTTTCTATCCTGAATTTGGAGCACTTGGACGGCATGCTGTTCGGGACGCTCTCGTCCGATTCCGACATCGGAAATTTTATCGTCCGCGGCGCCGAATTTGAAATAATTGTGCGCGCGAGGGACAAATTCGGAGAATTCGCGGTTGACGAAACGCTTACCGACTATGACCGCGTCCAGGTATATGACCGCGAAGTTCTTCCCGCCTTCGCCGTCACGATAAACGTGAAGCCGAAAGAGTCCGCGGCGCCGCTTGAAAACGTCGATTTCGAATTCGACGGAATGGAAATCACGCCGATCGACGCCGGCGCCGCGTTCGCGGACGACGACGGGGATGAATTGACATTCTCCGCGGCGGGGCTTGGACCGTTGGCCATCGACCGGGAGACAGGCGTGGTCACGGGAACACTCCGTTCTCCTGGTCAACTGAACGTCACCGTCACGGCGGATGACGGACATTCGACATTCGCGCAGGAATTCACGATCACCGCGTTTGAAACGGGCATGGGAGACGATATGGCCAACTATTTGACGGGTGGCCCGGGAGATGACGTCATCGAAGGCTTCGGCGGAGGCGACACGCTTCGGGGAGGTGCCGGGGACGATAGAATCTACGGTCACTCGACCACCGACAACGGTCCCGACGCCGACTTGGACAAGGTGGTGTATGCCGGGGACTGGAGCGATTACCTCATCGACGGTCGACTCGTCGACTTGGGCGGAATCACGGTTCCGCAGATCACCTTGCGGGATAGAAATCCCGACAACGGGGACGATGGGGTGGACACCTTGGTGGGCATCGAGTTGTTGGAATTTTCGGATGGAACGTTCACCGTGTCCGCCACCGCCACGGCGGGAAACGACATTCTGTTCGGAACGGCGGGTATTGACGGGTCTTCGTTGGGGGGCGGGGACGGAAATGACATAATTTTCGGATTTGGCTCCGCGGATGATTTCGGCGGCGGGTCCGGACACGACATCCTGGTGGGTGGTGATGGAGACGACGTCCTGAACTCGGGGCCCGGAGAGCATGACAGGTTTTTCGGCGGGCGGGGAAACGACAGCATCACCGGGGTCGGTGGAGGCAACAACGCGCATTACCTGGGAAGTATTTACGATTACAAGTATGAAATGCGGGACGGCCGCGGGATGATTGGGATAACGGATCATTCCAGCGGCGGACTGGATGGAATCAATGAAGGCGCCGATGAACTGAGCGGAATACGTTGGCTCGAGTTCGGCGATGGTTCGCGTATATGGCTGAGCGATATCAGATTCGGAATTGGCGACGGCACGACGCAGACTTTGACTGGCTATGCTGCGCCGGATATTATTTATGCAAAGGGCGGGAGTTTCAATTTATTCGGCAGCGGCGGCGGCGACACATTTCAGTTTCTTGACTCCGAAGACAGCACGGTCGCGGCGCGGACCACGATTATGGATTTCGATCCGTCGGACGGCGACCGCGTCCTGTTGCAAAGAAATTCCGAATTGGATGGGTTCTCCGCGAGCGACGTGGACACGGAGACGGAATCCGGTTTCACCATTCTGAGCCACCCAACGTCAAATTTTCAGTTGCGGATTCAGGGCACTCACCCGGATCTTCTGGACTACGTTCTTTATATCGGAGATCCCGTTCCATCCGCGCCGAATTCGAATGCGGCCGCCCGGATGGGTCGAAGAGATGAGATAGCGATGGTCGAAACCGTGGATGACGACTGGACCGGACCGGTGGCCGAATACGTCGTCATGTTCGATCAGCACGCTCGGGGCGAGGCCAAGGGAAGGATCGCCGGAAACAATGACCGAATCTCGGAGTTCCCCGTGGACGCCGATGACGGGCCCGCCGAACAAGGCTGCTCCGGCCCAGGCGTGGTCGCCGAGAACGAATTGGCCCATGAGCTTCCTTGGAATGAGGCCGCACCCGAATACGTTACGAACACTCTCGATTCGGGCTTGGACTATGTGTTCAACAATTAATGCGCCGGCTGGAGCGGGACCGCTGCCCGCCATTCGTTCCGAATTCAGGGCGAACCACGATCCACTCGATGAAGGAGGATGCGGACCATGAAGCATTATTCCAACGGACTCCGCTTGGACGGCCGGCTTGGATGGTCGTCCGCGGCGATGGTCGGGACGCGCGGAGCGCGGACGCCCATCGGAATGTTGGCCGCGGCGGCCGCGCTTGCCGGTTGCGGTGGAGGTGGGGGTGGTGGAGGTGGCTCGGCCCAAACGGGGCAAGCCTTTGGGGATTCGGAATATCCGCTCGCGAACCTGACGGTTGACGCAGGAACCGAAATCGTCCCGATCAACCTTCCCGCGGCGTATTTCGAGGTCGGCGATGGAGGCGCTCGGAGTTTCGCGGCGACGCTGGAGAATGGCGGGGATTTGAGCTCCGCCGGCCTGAGGCTCGACGGCGGGAACCGCATCGTGGGCAGCATTGACGACGCCCGGACCGTGGCGATCCTCGTCACCGTCGACGACGGGAACGGCGAAACGATCACGAGGAGATTAACCATCACGGCGGAGAATCCGGCTGCAAGCGGAGGCAGACCCAGGGTCGATATCTCCCAACTCGCGGGGGACCGGCGGGCGGTGACCGGCGAGGCGATC
>JANQKA010000500.1 GCA_028281405.1 Hasllibacter sp.
GATCGCCTCGCCGGTCACCGCCCGCCGGTCCCCCGCGAGTTGGGAGATATCGACCCTGGGTCTGCCTCCGCTTGCAGCCGGATTCTCCGCCGTGATGGTGAATCTCCTCATGAACGTCTCGCCGTTCGCGTCGTCGACCGTGACGAGGATCGCCACGGTCCGGGCGTCGTCGATGCTGCCCACGATGCGGCTCCCGCCGTCGAGCCTCAGGCCGGCGGCGCTCAAATCCCCGCCATTCTCCAGCGTCGCCGCGAATCTCCGAGCGCCTCCATCGCCGACCTCGAAGTAAGCCGCGGAAAGGTCGATCGGGACGATTTCGGTTCCGGCGTCCACCGTCAGGTCCGCGAGCGGATGATCCGAATCCCCGAAGGTTCGGCCGTCTTGGGCGGAACTCCCTCCGTCTCCACCGCAACCGGCCAGCGCGGTCACGGCGGACAGAATTCCGATGGGCGTCCTCGCTCCGCGCGAACCAACCATCGCCGTGGACGGCCGGCCATGCGGCCCGACCAAGCGGGTTCCGTCGGAAAAAATCTTCATGGCTCTCATCCTCCTTCAATGTGTGTGTGTGTCGTGATTCGAATTGGAATCGGAACCAGTGGCGGTCGGCGGTTCCGGCCACCGCCGTCGACTCAGTGGTAAAGCACGTACTCCACGCCCGCTTCGAAGATGCTCATCACGTATTCCGAAGTGTGATCAATCCAGAAAGGTTCGTGGGCCAATTCGCTTTTAGCTGAGGCGCGGGGGGCGGCGCTCCCCTGTTCGGCGGGTTCGTCATCGGCGACCACGGGGAACTCCGAAACTCCGTCATCGATAGCGGAAAATATTCCCGCCGCCTCTCCCCGCGCATTGAGATCCGGCATGACTCCATATTCGGAGGCCTGCCCGATCCGGGCGTCATTCTCGGTATCGACCGCATCAAATTCGTCCTTGCGAAACATCCGAACCGCGGCATTGGGAGACGTCGCGAACCGCGCGAGATTCCCTATATAAATAACGTGATCGAACAGATCCGGATGGGTGCCTTGGACGCGCAACTGAAAATACGACCCCGGAGGAGTAAGTAAAGTGTATCCCGATTCCGTTTCCGTGTCAACGTCGATCGCCAGTAGCCCATCCATCCCGGAATTCATTTGCAGAAGAATGCGATCTCCTTCGGCTGGATCAAAATCCAGAATCGTTGTGCGCGCCGAAGGTGTGCTGTCTCTGGAATCCAGAAACTGGAATATGTCGGCGCCTCCATTTCCCGTCAATTCGAAGTCCGCGCCCCTCACATGGAAAATATCCCGGTCTTCCCCGCCCGTCAAGGACCGCGCCGCGCCGGCTTCGGTGGCGAAATGGATGTTGGCGGTCGCGACGAGCGTTCCGTCGCCGAATTCAATCCACTCAACTGCGTCAAGCGTGTCGGCGCCTTCGTCGATTCCATCCAGACCTCCATTCGAATGATCCACGACCCTCAGGCTTGTGGAACCACTTCCCATATCAAACTTGTAGTCGTGGATATCGCCCAAATACTTGGCGGTGTCTCCTCCCCATTGCCCGCGGATGATATCGTTCCCCGGGCCCCCAAAGATCCCGTCATGATGGCTGAAGCCCGCGGCCAGGGTATCGTCCCCTTCACCGCCGATCAACGTGTCGCTTCCGGCGCCGCCGCCAAAATCGTCCGCGGAACCAAATCCGAAAATTATATCGTGTCCGCCCCTGCCTCCCGAGGAGGCTCCGTCAATTCCCTCCGTACCGAACAGAATGTCGTTGCCATCCGTGCCGTTGGCGGACACCGCGAAGGTGATATCGGAAAATTCGAGCGCCTCGATTCCCACCAGAGTGTCGACTCCGTCGTCCCCGTCGTCGGGATTCCTGTCACGCAGGGTGATCCAGGGAACCAAAGTTCCACCAAGGTCGGAGAGTCGCCCGTCTATGAAGTAATCATTCCAGGCCCCGGAATACACCACCTTGTCCACATCGGCTTCCGGTCCGTTGACGGTGGCCGAATGACCGTATATTCTATCGTTCCCGCCACCACCCCGGAGAGTGTCGCCGCCGCCGAGTCCTTCAATTATGTCGACTCTCGGGCCGCCCGTCAGTTCATTGCCGGAGTCGTCTCCCCTCAACGATTCATACGAGGTGATCGTGAAATTTTGCGAGAAGGTCGAATGTCCGTCGTCGGCGGTGACGGTGACGTCAAGGATCGCCTGCGAAGATAGCGTTCCCGTGATCATGCCGCTTTCCCGGTCGATGCCCAGCGGTCCAAGACCCGTCGCTGAGAATGTCAAATCATCTCCGTCGGCGTCCGCGAACGCGGCGCCTGCGTCGATCGGCGCGATTTCCATTCCGTCGAATTCCAATTCCACGTTTTCCAGCGGTGCGGCGGCCGCATTCGGCTTCACGTTGGCGGTGATGGTCAAGGCGGGATAAAACTCCTCGGCACGCGTCCGTAGGCCAGCGTAGTCAGAGAGTTCGTCGACAATGGCGAGGTTCTCGAAATAATCCGCAGCGATTACGCTGAGTACAATATCATCGTCGTGGACAATTCCGGTTGAGTCGTTGGGATCGGCCACGAATGTCCCGGAAAGCGCGCCATCCCTGAATTCCAACCCGCGCGTGGACACCTGCATCGGTTCTCCCGCCCTCCCGACTACGCTTTCAACGTCAAATCCTTGGAGGAGAGCCTGGTAGAAAAGTTCATGCCCATCGCCGTCACTGAACGCGCCCGTCAAATCGATCGGAGTTCGAATCGGTTCGCCGATCGTCAGTGTTACTTCGGGGAATCCCACCGATGCGTCGAATTCGGGCCTGGAGTTCACCGCGAAATCAAATCTCTTGGAAACGGATTCCCCGGCCCCGTCGCGGGCAATGACTTCCAAGCCGACGCTTTCCGGATCCCGAGTCAACCCGCCCGAAAGTATCCCCAACACGGGATTCATTTCAAGTCCCGCCTCCAATAGCGTCCCGTTCGGATTTCCATCGGAGTCGAGAAGAGTCGCTTGATATGTCAGGGTGTCGCCGAGCGCGGCGTCGTCGTTCTGGAAAAAGTCCGAGATATAGACATTACCAATCCTGTAACCATACTGAGAGGAAAGGATTGTCGTCGGCGCTTCCGGTACAAGCGTCGGAGTAGAGTTGAAATATAGTATGATTTCGTCGGTGGTCTCGATGCCGTGCTCATCTGTCGCGGTGACGGTGATGGTTTTCCGGGTTTCCATTCCCGGAAAGCCGGTGAAGGTTCCGGATATCGTGTTGTCGGTGAAATTCAACCCCGTTCCATCCAGCCCGTTCACGGAGAACGTCAGCATCGCTCCCGTATCGGGATCCTCGAATCCCTCCGCGACGTCGACCGCCCGAATCGCCGAACCAACCTTGACCGGTATGTTCCTCAAGGGCGACGACATAGACACTTCCGGGGCCGTATTGACGTGAACGACGAAGCTTGGAAGCAAGCCCCAGTCAAACAGACTTTCGCTGCTTCCCCTTGCCGGGTCCGTTACAAGTCCAAAAGTCGCGTTCGATGTGTAATTTCTACCCTCGATCATGCCCGGGTCGTACACCCTCATGACGAATTCGAAGGATTCCTCTGTGCGCGATCCGTTTCTCGACGGCCCGTAGGTGTCCGAGAAAGTCCCCGAAATAACCCCTTCATGGACGGACAACCCGATCGCGGGGTTAGAAAGTAATGTCCAATTGTTGAAATCACTGGGATTGTCCGCGACATCCAATCTTCCCACATATGATCTGAACACCAGAATATCGTTGTCCGGGTCATTGAACAGAGGCCTTATGTCAATCGGCGTTATTTCTCTTCCTTTGGTGAACACCACGGTGCCGTCCGGAAAGACTCTTGCCTCGTTCGCGTCACCCGTGTCCCGCAATCTCTGTAGCAAAATTTCCGGATCCCGATCTTCTTGCCCGGGAATCGGTTCCACCGCGTTCACGGTGAAAATCTGCTCATGGGTTCCGCCGTTTCCGTCACTGGCTTCGACGGTAATCATGTGGGATCCCGGGTCGCCGAAGGTTCCGGTGATCAGTCCCGTGGAATCGTCATAGCCCAAGCCAATCGATTCCAGCATTCCAAGTTGGGATCCCACCCCGAAGGAGAATGTCAATTCGTCGCCGTCGGGATCGTGAAACGCGCCGTCGACCGCGATGGGCGTTATCGGGCGACCCGTCAAAACCGTTCTGTCCAGAAGTCCGAACAGTGCGTTCTCCGGCCGGGTGTTCACGTTGAGGGTGTAGGTGTGTTCGGCGGAGGCGTACCCACCGGGATCCGTCGCCGTGATAGTGATCGCCAAGGGACCGGACTTGAGGGGAGCTCCACTGATCACCCCTTCTCCATCGACCGAAAGGCCGGTATCCTCCAATCCGTCCACTTCGATGGTAATCGTGTCTCCCTGCCTGTCCACGAACCATAGCCGCAAATCGATGGCGGAAATGGGAACTCCGAGAACGTGGTCGTCCTCCACGCGGGCCATGGGCGATGCGACGGGCCTTTGAGCCTCGACCACGGTGAGAATGTGGATGTGCGTGGAATCGTCGTAGTTCACGGAGGCGTCGGGGTCGTCGGAGGCGGTGACCGTGATCACGAATTCTCCCTCCGCGTCGGGGTCGGCCGTGATTAGTCCGCTCGCGGGATCGATCGACAGTCCGTTGACCGTCCCGCCGGTCACCTCGATCGAAAAAGTTCTCGAACCGCCGCCCACGAACCAACCGCCCGCTTCGATGGGCGTGAACTCCTCCTCGAGCGCGAACGTGCTTTCCCAGGTCGCATTCGGCGTGA
>JANQKA010000506.1 GCA_028281405.1 Hasllibacter sp.
ATTTGTCCTCGTCGCTTTTCTAGTTTTATTCGGGACGTCCTTTCAGCGACGCGGCGATCGGGACAGCGCGGTTCGTTCGATGGCGTAAATACCGGCGCGACGGAGCATTGTAAGTGGATTGTGCGTCGAAGCCGGCAAAGCGGGCATGCGGGAGTTGCCGTGGAGCAGGTCGCCACGAGGCGGAAGCCGACCGGTTCAGATTCGAAATCTAAGGCACGGGTTTGCCCGTGGGCAAACCCCCGGGAGGCCCGATTCGGAAATCCGTTCATGGGTGGCGCGCGGTCAGTGCGGGTCGCTTGGCTTGGGACGTGGAATCGCAATCAAAGAGTGAAAGAAAGCGGCTTCTGTGGATCGCGGCTTGGAGGACATGTCGGAAATTCCGCCGCTCCCTCACGGAATCTTTTGCAGGGCGTCGCGGAGAGGGGCCGCGAAGCGGAAGCAATCGCGCGCCAACTTCGACCACGGCAAAGTCAGGATCAAGGTCGGCGCCAGCCCGAGCTGAGCGGCGAGAAGATGAAGGACGATAAGTTCGTTGGCCGACCAATTATGTTGCGCGCAGTCCGGAGTAGGGTGATTCGGTCGGCGGGGGCCTTCGCGAATCGATGTTCCCGCGTCCTGGGAATGGCAAGAGCGGAGGCCAACGTGTGATTCGGCTTGTCCATGTTGGCGACCCCACCGTGGTTTTCCTCATGGATGTAAACACCAAGAGCCAGAAATCCGACTTGACTCCGCTGAAACGCGAGAGTCTAATTTCCCAAGGCAAGGCGATTGCCAAAGAAATCAGGAGGAAGTTGTGAGCACCGAAGAATTCAAGATCCTGGATGAGGGCATGAAGGAGATCCTCGCTTTCGTCCGCGGCGAGCGCGCGCTCTCGGTTCACGAAGTGGACACTTCCACGCAGGATGGCGGGATTGTCAAAGAGGGGAAGGCATTCTGGGATTCGGAAACCGGCAAGCCAGTCTACGTGCCCGAAGCTTCCCGCAGGAGGATCTCCCCGACCGAATAGGGATGTCGGAGGACGGACGCCAATATCCGCGAAGGCGGGGAGAAAGCCGCCAAGAAGCCCCGGATCAGGGTCCGGACGCCGATAGTGACACCGTGCCGTGGCCACGAGCCTGGTTTGGGCTGATCCGACGGGGGAATGCGATACGCATATTCCATCGGGCGCGGTCCAGTGGTTCCCCGCGGGATTCCGCGGTTGAAGGGGTGAAATAGTCCCGGAGCACCGGGAGCGGGCGGCGGTTGATGGAGGATCGCCAAGAGTCGGGGCGGCCACGCCTCGCCTGGGACTGTTGACATCCGATTCCGTCGGTTCGGGAACCGGCTGCGCGCTCGATCGGAAGCGGGTGGTGATTCGCCGATTCGCTCGGGCGATTCACGGTCCCTGCCGTCAAATCCACCCGGAAGAGTTGTCAATGACGGAGGCAAGGGCTCCAAAGGACCGCATCGTGGGATCGGGCGGACGAGGGAATGCGCGACCGTTTGGCGGCGGCGGCGGTGATTCGCGAAGTGCGTGGCGAACCGCCCGGACTGGCGGCGGACGGAGGACGCATGCGCGCCGCGGAACGGGACATGCACCCGGGACGTGACATGAATGCGCGCGCCTCCCAGACGCCGCATGGCGTCCCCGTTCCAGCAATACATCGGTGGTCCCTCACGGACTCTTCCGCTGGGCGTCGCGGAGAAGGGCCGCGAAGCGGAAAAAACCGTGCGCCATCTTCGACCACGGCAAAGTCAGGAACAAGGTCAGCACCAGCCCGAGATGAGCGGCGAGAAGCGGAGCGACCAGCACCGTTCCCGTCGCGGCATAAAGAGCCAACCCGCTCAGTCCCGTGAAGCAGAGAAGAAGGGTGAACGCCATTTCGCCACCCCAGGCGCTCTCGGACCCGAGCTTGGAGTCGGACTTCAATTTCAAAACGGCCAGGGCGGCTGCGCCCGCGGTCAAAAGAATCCCGCCCGGCACCCCCAGCAGCTTCGGCGGGGAGAGGAATGGGTAGGGCGCGGGCCAGTCGAACAGATAATGCAGAATGGTGCCCGACGCCGTCGAGGCGAAACACAGCAGAAAACCCCACATCGCCGCGGAGTGGGCGTGCCGGCGCGCTTGGCTGTAGCGGTCGCCTTTCTCGAAATTGCAGCCTTTCGCGGCCCCGCCGGATAGATTCCTCAGCGTGGCGGCCGCGAGCGACGCGTCTCGCCAATGCGACAACGTTGTCCGTCCGCCGCCGACCTCGCGCCAGTATCGCCTCAGCGCGACCCAGAGCGCGGCGAGCGGAAACAGAAACGCCGGAGTGAAAATCGCGACCATCGCCGCGTGGGACAGGTGGGAATAGAATCCAGGGCCGTCGCCGGGCAGCGCGGCCACCGCCAGAAACAGAATCGCGGTTCCGGCCGCCATGGCGGCCGCCATCGCCACTCCCGAGCGTTGAAACACCCCCGCCAAGCCCGAAGGCCACGCGAGTCGGATCTGATCCTCGGCGCGCAGGTCCGCGAGCGCCGCGGGAAGATTCAGCGCGAATTCGTGGGGCTCGGTGTACTGGCACGCGTAGTGGCAGCCGCGGCAGTTGTGGCAGAGCTGCGCGAGTTGGCTCAGATCCGCGTCCGCGAAGGACCGTCGCGAAAACATCGATGGAAACACCGCGCAGTAGCCCTCGCAGTATCTGCAGGCGTTGCAAATCCGGACTTGTCTGCGCGCCTCCTCGAGGGGAGTGGCGGTCGGCGGTTCGTCAAGCATGTGTTCCTCCGTTCCGTCGGGATGAAAGGACTCGGGCGGCTTCCCGACCGGCGATGCGACCGAACACCGTGCCGATGGTCATGCCGAATCCCGCCAAATACCCTTGGCCAAGGATCGACCCGGCCATGATTTCGCCGGCGGCCCAGATATTGGCGTAGGGACGGCTATTCGACCGGACGCGGGCGTCGGGGCCGACCTTCAGGCCGAGGTAGGTGAACGTGACCCCCGGTCGAAGCGCGTACCCCGCGAATGGCGGATCGGTGATCGGACGCGCCCAATTGGTTTTCGGCGGGTCGACGCCCGCGGTCGAAAGGCCGTCCAGGTCGCCGCCGTCGAACGTTCCGGGACGGCAGGCGGCGTTGTATTCCGCCACCGTCTTTTCGACCGCCTCCGGAGGCAGCCCCATTTTCCGCGCCAATCCTCCGATCGTGTCGGCGGTTTCCGGCGGGTGGACGGTTGGCATGAAGTCGTCGGCGGCTTTCGCGTCGATGATCGCGTAGGCCACCTGGTCGGGCTGCGCCGCGACCAGACGGCCCCAGATCGCGTAGTGCTTGGGCCAGACGTCCTCGCCTTCGTCGTGGAAGCGCTCGCCGTGGCGGTTCACGACGATCGAAAACGGCACGCAGTCCAGGCGGGTGACGATTCCGCCGTCGAATTTGGGCGCTCGGCCGTCGATGGCGACCGCGTGGCATTGCGTCGGGTCGCCCACGCTTCGTGCGCCCTTGTCCAACATGTCGCGCAGAACGACGCCGCGGTTGTATGGCGTGCCGCGGATCAGGAAATTCCGCGCGGCTTCACCCCAGGCCGAAGCGAGCCAGTCGATGTCGGCCTGAAAGCCGCCGGAGGCGAGCACCGCCCCCCGCGCCGGGATATCCAATTCGGCGCCGCCGACCCGCGCGGTCACTCCGGTGAATCGGTCGCCGTCCAAATGCACCCGCCTCACCTCCGCCCCGTAGGCCACCGTGACGCCGAGATCCTCCGCGGTGTTGTGGTACGCGTTCACCAACGCCTTTCCGCCTCCCAGGAAGAAGGCGTTGGTCCGCTCCAAGGACAATGTTCCCGAGAGAGAATTCTGGAACACCACGCCATGGGCTTCCATCCAGGGGAGCGCCTTCTCGGATCCGCGGATCGCGATCCGCGCGAGTTCCTCGTCCGTTTCGCCATTCGTGACCCGCAACAGGTCGGCCAGGTATTCCTTCTCGCCGTATGCTCCCGAGAGAGTCGAAATCGGGGCGTCGTGCATGCATCGGAAATTCCGCGTGTGCCTGGAATTCCCTCCCCGGTAGGGCTTCGGCGCCGCTTCGAGCATCAGGACGTCCATCCCGGCCTCGGCGGCCTCGATCGCGGCGCACAGGGCCGCGTTGCCGGCGCCCGCCACGATCAAATCCGGATTTTTCGACGCGATATCCATTTCACGCGATCCTTTCAGATCTGGGTCGCGGCGTTCCGCGCCGCCAACCGGCGGACGCGGGGAAACGTCCGGGAACCGCCAACGCCCAAGTCATCTTCGAAGACACAAGCGGATGCGGGGATACGCCCGGTTTGGCCGAACCGTGGCGGCGCGCCGCGGCCTCCCGGGGTCGCGCCCTTTCCTTGGCGTGGGCCGACTCGGCCCGCATCCGTCGTTTCCCTTCGGGCCGCATCGTCACGCCGCCCTTCCCAATTGCCGGAGCCGCATCCGGTGCGCCGCCTCGATGTGGATGCGCGTCGCGGCCTCCGCGTCGGCGGCGTCCCGATCCGCGAGCGGGTCCAGCTCCGCGGCGCGGCCCGCCTCGGCCTCCCGGGACGTCGCCTCTTCATTGGCGGCGGGCGCCCCGGCCCGCATCCGTCGTTTCCCTCCGGGCCGCATCGTCACGCCGACCATTTCAATTGCCGGAGCCGCATCGGGTGCGCCGCCTCGATGTGGACGCGCGTCGCGGTCTCCGCGGCGGCGGCTTCCCGGTCCGCGAGCGTGTCCAGTACCGCGGCGTGGCCCGCCGCGGCCTCCCGGAACGGCGCCTCTTCATTGGCGGCGGGCGCCCCGGCCCGCATCCGTCGTTTCCCTCCGGGAGGCATCGTCACGCAGCCCTTCCAAATTGCCGGAGACGCATCCGGAGCGCCGCCGCGATGTGGACCCGCGTCGTGGTCTCCTCCGCGGAGGCGTCCTCGATCCGCGAGCGCGTCCAGCGCCTCGTCGCGCTCCGACGCGCCCTCCCGGGAAGGCGCCCCTTCCTTGGCGGTGGGAGCCCCGGCCCGCATCCGTCGTTTCCCTCCTGGAGGCATCGTCACGCCGCCCTTCCCAATTGCCGGAGACGCATCCGGAGCACCGCCGCGAAGTGGACCCGCGTCGTGGTCTCCTCCGCGGAGGCGTCCCCGATCCGCGAGCGCGTCCAGCGCCGCTGCGCGCTCCGCCGCGGCCTCCCGGGAAGGCGCCTCTTCCTTGGCGGTGGGAGCCACGGCCCGCATCCGTCGTTTCCCTTCGGGCGGCATCGTCA
>JANQKA010000509.1 GCA_028281405.1 Hasllibacter sp.
CGCCGCCAACGCGCGCGGGTCCGTTCGGAACCGGAGGAGCCGGGACGGTCCGGGGATGAGGGCGGAGGGCCGCCAAAGGCGGGGATATCGACGCCGGCCGCCAGCCGGCATCACGTCGCCGCCAACGCGCGCGGATCCGTTCGGAACCGGAGGAGCCGGGACGGGCCGGGGATGAGGGCGGAGGGTCGCCACAAGCGGGGATCCCGACGCCGGCCGCCGGCCGGCATCACGGCGCCGCCAACGCGCGCGGGTCCGTTCGGAACCGGAGGAGCCGGGACGGGCCGGGGATGAGGGAGGAGGGCCGCCGCAAGCGGGGATATCGACGCCGGCCGCCTTCCGGCATCACGGCGCCGCCAACGCGCCGTGGACCGTCCCGCCGTTTCGATCGCGGAAGGAAGGATCATCGGCGCGCGGATGTCGAGGATCCATCCGAAAGCGGGCCCGCGGCCCCCGGCGCATCGATCCCGCGCGCAAGAAGAGTTGAAATTTTCGTTGGCGATGCCGACTTCATCGCATAAACGCGGTTTGATCGGCGCGGATAATCGGGGATTCGGTCAATGACCTGGAGCGCTTCGCCGGGCCGGAACAATGAACGGAGCCGGGTATTCCGGTGTTCGGCGGGAACGGGGCCGGGAGGCCGGGCCGCGTGACGGGACCGGAGATATTCCGCCGGACGAAGGGAAGGACCGACCGCGCGCGCCGTCCGGTCGCGGCTCCGCGCGGCCTCCGGCGCCGCCGCGCCGTGTCCGCGACGCGCCCGCGCGGCCCCAATCTCCGGAGGAGGAACGCAAAGCCTCGCCGTGACGTTCGCGACGCGTCCGCGCGGCCCCGGGAAGTCGATCGTCTCCCCCGAACCAGGAATTAATGTTCGCGACGCGCCCGCCCAGCCCCAAGACCAAAACAGGTTCGCCGAATGACCCGGAACAAATCAGTCAAGGACTACATCCGCACGATCATCGATTTCCCGCACGAGGGAATCATGTTCCGCGACGTCACCACCCTGCTGGCCGACCCGCGCGGGTTCCGCATGGCGGTCGACCAGCTCCTGCATCCGTACGCCGGAATGGAGATCGACTGCGTCGTCGGCCTCGAGGCGCGAGGTTTCATCGTCGGCGGCGCGATCGCCCACCAGTTGTCAACGGGCTTCGTGCCGGTCCGCAAGAAGGGCAAACTGCCCGGGCGCACGGTCAGTCAGGAATACCAGCTCGAATACGGCGAGGCGATCATGGAGATCCACGAGGACGCCCTCAAGCCGGGGCAGAAGGTGCTTCTGGTCGATGACCTCCTGGCCACCGGCGGCACGGCGGAGGCGGGGATCACCCTGATCGAGCGCCTCGGCGCGGAAATCGCGGGATGCGCCTTCATCATCGACCTGCCGGAACTCGGCGGGCGCGGGAAAATCGAAAAACTCGGCTTCGAAGTCCACGCGCTCTGCTCCTTCGATGGCGGGTGAGCGGAGGGAAGGGATCCCGCCACCCCCGTCCGGAGGTCACCGGGGCGCCTCCGGCGTGTCGGAGCGTCGGAGGACCGCTCCGGGATTCATGATTCCCCGCGGGTCGAGCGCCGCTTTGATGGCGCGCATCGCCGCGAGCTTCGCGGGATCGCCGTATCTTTCGAGCTCCGCCGCCTTGAGCCTTCCGACGCCGTGCTCCGCGCTGAACGAGCCGCCCCTTTCCGCGACGAGGTCGTGGATCACGCGCGTGATCCGGGGCCCGGCGCCGGGGTGGTCCCCCCGGTCGCCGCCCTCGGGGGGAAACACGTTGTAGTGCAGGTTCCCGTCTCCGAGATGGCCGTAGCAGTTGACGCGGAAGCTTCCGATGTCCGCGATCCGCCCGGCCGCGTCGGAGATGAAGCCGGGCACCTCGGAAAGCGGCAGCGACACGTCGTGCGAGGCGATGGAACCGATCCGCCTGTTCGCCTCGGGCAGGGATTCCCTGATCTCCCACAACTCCGCCCGCTGCGCTTCGGAGCGGGCGACGACTCCGTCGGAGACGAGGCCGGCTCCGGCGCAGGCCTCGAACAGGCCGGTCAACGCCCCGTCGGGATCGAAACCGGCGCCGCCGGCGACCTCCAGAAGCGCCATCCATTCCGGCGCGGGGTCCAGCGGCCGCTTCACCGCCGGGCCTACTTCCGACAGGAAGTCGAGGCCGACTCCGGAGATCAATTCGAAGGCGGCGACGCCCGGGCCGAGCCGGTCGAGGGCGGTGGACAAAACATTCAGCGCGGCGGCCGGTCCGTCGACGGCGAACAGCGCTGCGCCCGCGGCGGCGGGGCGCGGGAACAGCCTCAGCGCGGCGGCGGTGATGAACCCGAGCGTTCCCTCCGCGCCGATCAGCAGGTTGCGCAGGTCGTATCCGGTGTTGTTTTTGCGGAGGCGCGTGAGCCCGTGGTGGATGTCCCCGTTCGGCAGAACCGCTTCGATCCCGAGGCAGAGGTCGCGGGCGTTTCCGTAGCGCAGAACCCCGATCCCGCCGGCGTTGGTCGACAGCACGCCGCCGACGCGGGCCGAACCTTTCGCGGCGAGCGACAGCGGAAACAGCCTGTCGACCGCCTCCGCCGCCCCGTGAAGATCCTGCAGGATGAGGCCGGCCTCGACCACGATCGCGTTCTCCTCCGGGTGGACGGAGCGCACGGCGGTCATGCGCGCGGTCGACAGGATGACCGGACGGTCCAGATCGGGGGAAACCTGACCGCCCACGAGTCCGGTCCCGCCCGAATGGGGAATCACCGGCACGCCGGCGTCGTTGGCCGACCGCATGACCGCCGCGGTCTCCTCCGCCGTGCCGGGGGTCACCAGCAGGCCCCCGCCGGAGCGGAATTCTCCGCGGGGGATCTCCAGGTGGCCCGGCGCGGTTTCGCGGAAAGCTTCCGCGGGCAGGATGTCCCGGAGGCGGTTTTCGAAAGCTCCGTCGGCCGGATGGAGCGTCATCTCAGGGGGCGCGGTCTCAGGATGCGGATGGTCGGGCGCCGCGGAAGCGTGGCCAGGGAGACGACCATGTCGCTTTGGTCGAGCCATTCGACGTCGAATTCGTCCGACATGCCGGCCGCGAAGGCTTGGAGCGTTCCGTCGCCGAACCAGTGCATCGGCAACACGATGGAGCTCCGCAGCCGTTTGAGTATGCGGATCATGGTCTCGGTGTTCACCGTCATGCCGCCGTCCACGGCGGCCATCACCACGTCGAGGCGGCCCAGCGCGGCGTATTGGTGTTCGTCCGGTTCGTGATGCAGATGGCCGAGATGCCCGATGCAGAGGCCTTCGACTTCGAACACGAAGATCGAGTTGCCCTTCGGCTCGGTCTCTCCGGTGAAAGCGGACCTGATGTCGGTCGGCACGTTCCGGACGAGCATCTCGCCGAGGTCGAGATGATGGTCCGCCCCGACGCCCCAGGTTCCCCACCCGCGCAGAACATGTTCGATCCGGGGGTCGGGATCCCGTGACCAGTGGCTCGAGTGGGCGTGGTTCATGGTCACGATGTCGGGGGCGAAGTCCGTCGAACCGATGAATCCGTTGTAGTCTGTGACCGCCGAAAGGCCGCCCTGGGTTTGAATCAGGAACATCGAATGGCCGATGTAGCCGATCCGCACGGAGTAGTCCGGCACGGGATCGGTCCACGCGGCCTTCCGGATGAGCGACGCGCCCGGGATGGCCTGGGCGACGGCGATGCAGTGGCTCGGCCTCCGGTCCTGGGCGAAGGCGGGGAAGGCCAGGGAGACGGCGAGGAGGATCGGGATCGTTCGCATGGCGGCAGGTTAGGCTCCGTCAACATCCGGTTCAACCAAATCCTGGCGCGGGTTCCCCGTACGAGCCGACACGTGGGGCCTGACCGACCGCTTGGAGTTGAAACAGGAGCGGGTTCCCCGTTCGCGCCAACACGTCGATTGAATACCCGGCTCCATCAATGACCGATTCGCGGGTTCCCCGTACGCGCCAACACGTCGGTAAACAATTTGTCTCCCGAGACTGTCGTGCGCGGGTTCCCCGTACGCGCCAACACGTCGGTAAACAATTTGGTCTCCCGAGACTGTCGTGCGCGGGTTCCCCGTACGCGCCAACACGTCTCCTTGTCCGGAAGCGAAGGGCCGGCCGGGCGCGGCCGGGCCCGCGATTCGAACCTACTCCGGAGGAACGCGCGCCGTCGTCCGCGCGGCGGAACGGGCCGCGGTCGGCGAATTGGTTGGAACCGCGGGTTGTCCGGGGAGGCGCTCCGGAAGGGCCATCGGTTGAACATGAGGCGCCGGCGATTCGGAGGCGGAGGCGGGGCGGACGTCGTTCGATGAGCCACGCGGGGGACGTCCCGGGGCGCGGGACGCCCGGGTCGCGCCGCGTCCGGCGGACGGGCCGGATCACGGGGGATCCCGGGGAGCGGGACGCCCGAAGACCTTCGCCGGACCCTCCGGGGTCCTCCAACGTGGGGACGAACCGAATGGCGCGCGGTCGGAAGAGGCGACGACGCCGACGTGTCGGCCGCGTCGAAGGGCGCGACAGGCCCCCGCTGGATTCAAGCGGAGTACCAATCGGGCGGGGTCCGGCGGGCCGCTTCGCCGGCCGACGGGCGGAATTCCGCGCGGTGATTCGCGGCCCGTTGGCCCGAGGAGCGGCGGTCGCCAAGCGGAATTTTCGAGGCGCGGACGGAAATGACCTCACCCGCCGTTCAAATTTTCGTGAACGGATCCCGCTTCCGGGAACCAGGTCCTCAATGCCGTCCCGGGTGGTGAAACCCCTGTCATGAAGGGGCGGACGGGGGACGCCCGGTGGGAGAGTCCGCGCGTGCGGAGAGGGCGTCGAACGCTTTCGCGGACGCTTGTCGCGGGCGGGTCAAAAAATTTTTTGTTGCGCCCGCTGGTCGAACCGGGTTTCGTGGTGGTGGTGTGTTTTGCGGTAGTGCTGTACATCGAATCACCCAGATGATGGAGACTACAATGCGCGAAGAATTCCCGATGAACCCGAACGGCGCCAAGAGGCGCGCTTCCTTCGGAACGGCCGCGGGAGCGGCCTCCGCCCTCGCCGCACTGGCGGGCTGCGGCGGTGGCGGCGGAGGCGGCGGCGGCGGAACCGTCCCCGTCGGGACGGTGCAGGAGGAGAACGGGACGCTCAGTCTCGTTGGCGGCGACGGAAGCGAAACGATCATCGCCCGTGAAGGCGTCAGCGTGATCGACGCGGGCGGCGGCGACGACGAGATTTTCGGTGGCGCGATTTCCGAGTCGATCATCGCCGGGGAGGGCGACGACGAAATCAACGGCGGGGCCGGGGACGACGTCATCGACGGCGGCGAGGGCGAGGACACCGCCGTGTATGCGGGCGCGCAAGACGCCTACACGATCACGAGGGAGGTGGTCTATGTCGACGGCAGTCCGGTCGTGCGACACGTCGTCACCGGAACCGACGAGGGCAGGGACACCTTGAGCAGCATCGAGTCCCTCCGGTTCTCGGACAGGACCACCAGCTTGAGCGGACTCGATTTTGTTCTCGCCGCGGTCACGGGCGACGGATCGGACAACACGCTGACCGGAGACGACGGCTCTCAAACAATCAGGGGTGGACTGGGCAACGACCGGATCGACGCCCTCGGGGGCGACGACACCATCGGCGGCGGCACGGGCGACGACGTCATTGACGGCGGAGCGGGAACGGACATCGCGGTGTTCGCCAAGTCGCGGGACAATTTCATTGTCGCGGAGCTGCGGGAAGTCAGCGGCGCGTCGAGCTACTCGGTCGAGGACGTGTTGCCCGGCGAGACCGGAGAAGGCGTGGACACGCTGTCGAACATCGAGATCCTGCGGTTCGTCGGCGAAGACGGAGCCACCGTGGACGTGGCGCTGGCGGGCGATTTCGTTCCGGACGAAATTTTCGGCCACGACGGCGACGAAGCCGATCTGGTGGGCGGCGCGGGAGACCAGAGGATATTCGGAGCCGGCGGCAGCGATGTCGTCATGGGTGGCTTGGGGGATGACACTCTCTTCGGTCATTCGAACGATGATGGCACTGCGGGAGACGACCACGACATCGCGGTCTACGAGGGTTCCCTCGAAGAGTTCGTGATCTGGGTCACGCTGGGTTCCAGCGCGGGACTCGCGCCGGTGGTCACGATCGCCGACATCGACACCGGGAGCGTCGACGAGGGAACGGACACGCTGTCCGGCTTCGAGGCGCTCCGGTTCGGCGGCCTGGGCGGGCGCGTCGAATTCGGTCTCGTGTTCGGCGGCCACGGGCCGGATCCCGTCGCCGGCGGCGCCGGAGACGAAATGATATTCGGATTGGGCGGGAACGACGTGATCTTCGGCGGCGCCGGGTCGGACCTGGTCTACGGCGGAGACGGCGACGACACTCTTCACGGCCATTCGATCAATGACAACGGCGAGGGCGACGACATCGACACCGCCGTCTACGAGGGCGCCTTTGGCGGGTACGCCGTCTCGGCTTCGCTGGAATCCGTGTCGGGAGCCGCTCCGGTGGTCATCGTGAGGGACATCGACACCGGGAGCGTCGACGAGGGCACGGACACGTTGACCGGCTTCGAGGCGCTCCGGTTCGAAAACGGCGTGGACGGGCGGGCCGGCTTCGCCCTCCTGTTCGGCGACAATTCGGACGAAACCGCCCTCGTGGGCGGTGCCGGCGACGAATATATTTTCGGATTCGACGGCGTCGACGCGATCTCGGGCGGCGGTGGGTCGGACACGATCGCCGGCGGAGCCGGAGACGACGCCCTCTACGGCAACGTGGCGGACAACCACGCCAACGCCTCCGGAGAGATGGACACGGCCGTGTTCGCGGGATCCTTGGATAGTTATCTCGTCACCGCCGCTCTCGGGGACACGGGAGCGTTGGACGGGATCACGACATTCACGGTTCTGGACATCGACGGCGATGCCGGCGGAGGAGACGACGGCCGCGACCTCGCGGTCGGCTTCGAGCGGTTCCGATTCGGGAGCGACGATCTCTCCATCAATATCCTGAGCGCGAATGGAACCGGAACCGCCGCGTCCGAGATCCTGGTTGGCGGATTCGACGATGCGTTTCAAATCAGGGGCGGAGAAGGCGACGACCTGATCATCGGCTCCGGCCATGACGACGAACTTTACGGAGACGGCGGCGACGACACGTTCATGGCCGGTGATGGAATCGACCATATTTACGGAAATGACGGGACGGATACCGCCGTGTTCCGCGGCGTCAGGGGCGATTATCTGATCAGAGCGGAATTGCGGTTCGACGGCACGGACTTGAAATATGAAGTCGATGATGTCGATGAGGAAGCGAGCGGCGGCGTGGACGACGGCACGGATGATTTGTACGGCGTCGAGATCGCGCGGTTCATCGGTTCAACTCCCGCCGCGACGACGAATTTGACGCTGTCCATCGCCGCCGCGGACGAAATCGAGGGATCTTCCTTGGATGACAACATCACCACCGGCGACAGAGGCGTGACGGTCGAGGGACTGGGGGGAAGTGACACGATCACGGGCGGATCCGGCGACGACATGCTTTATGGCAACGGAGAGCGAGACCACTCCAACGCCGTTGGCGAGGTCGACACGGCGGTGTTCTCGGGTTCCGCGGTAGGATATTCGATCACCGCGGCGCTGGGAGACTCCGGAGCATTGGACGGGGTCGTGACATTCACGGTTCAGGACATCGACGGGGATTCCGGCGGAGGGGACGACGGGCGCGACGTGGTGATCGGCTTCGAGCGGTTCCGATTCGGAAGCGAAGAACTCGAAATACTTCGAGGGGACGAAGGCCCTGGAGAAATCCAAATTGGGGGAAACGTGTCGGCCGAGATTCTGATTGGCAGTTCCAACAGTGTGGACATAATGAGCGCCGGGGGGGGCAACGACCTGCTCTTCGGCTTCGGAGGTGACGACAGGCTTGGCGGAGGCCTTGGCGACGACACGATCATGGGAGGTGCCGGAAACGACGAAATACGTGGGGGGTCGGGGAACGATACCGCGTTGTACCTCGGCGAAAGGGGTGATTACCGGATCAAAGCAATTTTGCTTTCCAGCGGCACCATCCGTGATTATGAAGTCGACGATGTCGACGGGGAAAGGAGCGGCGGTGTCGACGAAGGCGAGGATGACTTGGACCTTGTCGAAACCGCGCGGTTCATCGGCGCGACTCCCGACTCTCCCACGGATGTGTCGCTGTCCATGACCACCGTGGACGCCATAGAGGGATCCGTCCTGGGCGACGACATCGCCACCGGCGACAGAGGCGTGACGGTCGAGGGAATAGGTGGAGATGACATGATCGTCGGCGGCGCGGGAAATGACACCATCTTGGGTGGCGCGGGGGCGGACACGGTCAGGGGCGGAGCCGGCGACGACGTGCTATACGGCCACGAGTCGGGCGCCGATGAAAATGCCTCTGGTGAGATCGACACGGCGGAGTTCGCGGGTGCCGTGAATCTATATTACGTCTCCGCCGCGATCACCGACCCGGTGTCCCCGTCCCCCACGGCGTCGAGGTTCGTGACATTCACGATCCATAACATCGCCGCCGGAGCTTTCGGCGGATTGGACGAGGGCCGCGACGTCGCGACGGGATTCGAGCGTTTCCGGTTTGGAAACGAATATCTAAATATCACGATCGATAGTGTTATCGCAGGCAACGACGGAATATTCGTTGACGAAATCCTCGTTGGCGGGATCGACGGAGAGGCCGATATCGAAGGCGGGGGGGGCGACGACCTGATCATCGGCTTCGACGGTGACGACCTACTTTACGGAGGGGTGGGAAACGACACGATCACGGGCGGTGGAGGAAACGACGACATAGAAGGTGAATTGGGGAATGATACCGCCGTGTTCCGCGGCGTGAGGGGGGATTACCGGATCAAGGCGCTATTGGAGGACGGAGGCGGCGTCGCGAACTATGAAGTCGAGGATGTCGACGAGGAAAGGAGCAGCGGCGTCGACGACGGAACCGATGTATTGACCGATGTCGAGGAAGTGTTTTTCGCGGGTCCCAACCCGCGAGGCGGACAGACCATTGATCTGAGATTGGATATCGCGGACGCCATAGACGGAACCGGCGAAATCGACATGATCACCATCACCAATGGCGGCGGAGTGACGGTCGATGCCTTTGAGGGAGATGACACGATCATCGGTGGAACGGGAGACGACGTGCTCGCCGGCGGTGAAGGGTCGGACAGGATTGGCGGAAATCAAGGAGACGACGTACTATACGGACACTATTCGAATGAGTTCGTCAACGCCACCGGGGAGAACGACACGGCGGTGTTCGCGGGTTCAGTGGGCGACTTCAGCGTCACCGCCGCTCTGGGCGACTCCGGAGTTCTGGACGGGGTCGTGATTTTAACGGTGCAGGATACCAACATATCCGACCGCGGAGGCGACGAAGGGCGCGACACGGTGATCGGCTTCGAGACATTCCTCTTCGAAGGGAGTAGAACATCGCTCACTTTCGTGAACGCGGATGATGGATCCGCAACCAACGAGGCCGAAATCATCGTGGGCGGTCTGGACGGCGATGCCGACATCAATGGCATGGGGGGCAACGACCTGATCTTCGGATTTGACAGTGCCGATTTTATCGTGGCGGGCGAAGGCGACGACACGATCATGGGTGGTGAAGACGACGACGATATAGATGGTGGAGTGGGGACGGATACAGCCGTGTTCCGCGGAGTCAGGGACGATTACCTGATCGAAGCGCAATTGCGATCCGACGGCACCGTCGGAACCTATGAAGTTGGTGATACCGATGGGGAAAGGAGCGGCGGATTCGACGACGGAACGGATGATTTGTCCGGTGTCGAGGTCGCGCGGTTCATTGGGTCCACTCCAGCATCGCCCAACGAATTGAGGTTGTCGACGGATTTGACGCTGGCTTTGGCGTTCGTGGACGCCGTAGAGGGAACCACCGGCGACGACACAATCGCCGCCACCGGCGACCGTTCCTTGACGATCGACGGCCTCGGTGGAAACGACACGATCACCGGCGGTTCGGGGTCCGACAGAATCATCGGCGACCTCGGCGACGATGTTCTCCGTGGAGAGGCGATAGGAGACCACGGCAACTCCGGTGGAGCGGTCGACACGGTGGAGTACTCGGGGTCCGTGGACAGCTACAACGTCAC
>JANQKA010000539.1 GCA_028281405.1 Hasllibacter sp.
AGGCCGTAGGGGGCCGTGTCGGTGTCGCCCTCCTCGATGGTGATCGAGTCCGCGGGAATGCCGATTTCCGAGGCGAGGATCTGGGCGAAGGTGGTCGCGTGGCCCTGACCCTGGCTTATGGTTCCGAGGCGGGCGATGGCGGAGCCCGTGGGATGGACGCGGATTTCGCAGCTGTCGAACATGCCCATTCCGAGGATGTCGCAATTCTTGACGGGGCCGGCTCCGACGATTTCGGTGAAGAAGCTCAGCCCGACGCCCATGAGTTTGCGCGTTTCGCCGCGCTTGAACGCCACGACGCGTTCGGCCTGCTCCCGGCGCAGGCCGGGGTAGTCGACGGCCTTCAGCGCCTTGTCCCACGCGGTGTGGTAATCGCCGGAGTCGTATTCCCACCCGAGCGCGGATTTGTAGGGGAACTGGTCCTTGCGGATGAAATTGATCCGCCGGAGTTCGGCGGAATCCATTCCGAGCTCGATGGCCAGGACCTCGATCATCCGCTCGATGAAATAGACCGCCTCGGTCACACGGAACGAGCAGCGGTAGGCGACGCCTCCGGGGGCCTTGTTCGTGTAGACGCCGTCCACCTCCAGATAGGCCGCCGGGATGTCGTAGGAGCCGGTGCAGATGTTCATGAAGCCGGCGGGAAACTTCGTGGGGTCGGCGCAGGCGTCGAACGCCCCGTGGTTGGCGGTCACCCTGCAATGGAGCGCGGTGATCCGGCCCTTCTTCGTGGCCGCGATCCTGCCCGTCATCCAATAATCGCGGGCGAAGGCGGTGGACATCAGGTTCTCCATCCTGTCCTCGACCCACTTCACCGGCAGTCCGGTGACGATCGAGGCGACGATGGCGCAGACATAGCCGGGATACACGCCCACCTTGTTGCCGAATCCGCCGCCGATGTCCGGCGACACCACGCGGATGTTGTGCTCCTCGATGCCGGACAGGAGCGAGGCCACGGTGCGGACCACGTGGGGGGCCTGGAAGGTGCCGTGGACCGTGAGTTTGCCGTTGACCTTGTCCATCGAGGCGACGCATCCGCAGGTCTCCAGCGGACATGGATGGGTGCGGTGGTAGTGGACGGTCTCCTCGGCCACCACCTCGGCTTCCCCCATCACCTGGTCCGTTGCCGCCTCGTCCCCCGCCTCCCACCGGAATATGTGGTTGGGGTGTTTGCGGGGGCCGTGGGCGCCGGGCGCGGCGGGATCCAGATCCTCCCTGATGACCACATCGGACCGGAGCGCCTCGAACGGGTCGACCAGCGCGGGCAATTCCTCGTATTCGACCTCGACCAATTCCACCGCGTCGGCGGCGACGTAGCGGTCGCGCGCGACGACGAAGGCCACCTCCTGGCCTTGGAACAGCACCTTGCCGTCCGCGAGGACCATCTGCTTGTCGCCCGCGAGGGTGGGCATCCAGTGGAGCGACAGTGGCTCGAGATCCTCCGCGGTCAGGACGGCGACCACGCCGTCGAGTTCGAGCGCCGCGGTGGCGTCGATGGATTTGACGCGCGCGTGGGCGTGGGGCGAACGCACGAAATCCCCGTGCAGCATGCCGGGCAATTTCATGTCGTCGACGTAATTGCCCCTGCCCTGGGTGAAGCGGGCGTCCTCCACCCGCTTGCGCGCGCAGCCCAATCCCTTGAGTCCTTCGACGCGCTCGGCGCGGTCGGGCGTCATGTCGTTCATCGCGCGGCCTCCTTCGTGGCGTTGATTTCGTCGGCGGCGGCCCGGATGGCCTTGACGATGTTCTGGTAGCCCGTGCAGCGGCAGATGTTGCCGGCCATTCCGAAGCGGATCTCCTCCTCGGTCGGGTCGGGGTTCTCCTCGAGGAACCTCTTGGCTCGGACGATCATTCCCGGGGTGCAGAAGCCGCATTGCAGTCCGTGGTGTTCGCGGAAGGCGCGCTGCAGCGGGTGCGGTTCGTCAGGCGTGCCGACGCCCTCGATGGTGGTGACTTCGCAACCGTCGGCCTGGGCGGCGAAGATGGTGCAGGATTTGACCGATTCGCCGTTGAGCAGCACGGTGCAGGCGCCGCAGTGGCTGGTGTCGCAGCCAACGTGCGGGCCGGTGAGGTTCAGGCGCTCGCGGAGCGCGTGGATCAGAAGTTCGCGGGGTTCGGCGTCGAACCGCCGGTCCTCGCCGTTGACCCTGATCCCGATGGACATTTTGTCAGGCATGATTTCCTCCCCGGGTCCGCGACCAGGCGCGGGCGATGGCGCGGCGCAGCGCGGTCGCGGCGGCGTGGCGTTTGAAGGCCACGGAGCCGCGGGTGTCTTCGGCCGGGTCGATGTCGCCGAGCATCGCCTCTACGGCCGCCGAAAGCGCGGTTTCGTCGACGGAGGTTCCGATCAACGCCTCCGCGGCGGCCGGGGACGGGATCGGCCTGTCGCCGAGGTTGGTCATGGCGACCGCTGCGTCGGCGCAGGCGTCTCCGTCGCGCCGCGTCCGGACGGCCGCCGCGGCGGTGGCGTAGTCGCCGATTTTGCGTTTCTGTTTTTCGTAGGCCTGCCCGCCCCCCGGCGCGTCGAACGACACGGAGGTCAGCACCTCGTCGTCACTGCGCGCGGTGTCGAACATTCCCTTGTGGAATTCCCGCGCGGGGACGGAGCGGGTTCCTCCCGGGCCCTCCAGTTCGAACCGGGCGTCGAGGCAGATCATGACCGCGGGCATGTCGTTGCCCGGATCCCCGTTGGCGACGTTGCCGCCCAGCGTGCCCATGGCGCGGACCTGGGGATCGGCGATTTGCAGCGCGGCCTCCCGCAGGATCGGCGCGGCTTCGGCGAGCGGCGCGGAGCCGATGATTTCGGCCTGTGTCGTCATGGCCCCGATCATGACCGTCCCGCCGTCGACGCGGATCCCGGAGAGGCCCGCGACGCCCCGCAGGTCGATCACGTGCGGCACCTCGGCCATGCGCAGCTTCATCATCGGGATCAGGCTGTGCCCGCCCGCCATGACCCGGGCGTCCTCCCCGTGCCGCGCCAGGATGGCGTGGACGTCCTTCATCTCCGTCGGACGGTGGTATTCGAACGCGGCTGGTATCATCCGTCATCCTCCAAACTGCGCGCATGGTGGAAGTGGCTTGGCCGCTTGGCAAGCGGCGATTTCGGAGAG
>JANQKA010000580.1 GCA_028281405.1 Hasllibacter sp.
TGTTCCCCGATTCATGGCGCAAATTCGCGCCATACAGATGCTGCAACGCCGCGATATCGTACAAGCTGGGTTGCCAAGTATCATTGTTGTCGGGATCGACGACATAATCGGAACTCACGCGGAGGGGGGAACCCGAAAACGGGTTGTGATATGTCATGATGCTCTCCGAGAACGTGTCGTTCAACGGAGTCTCATGCGCCCCTCCGGTTCTCAAGCCGCTGTAATTCAGCAGCTCGATGAGCTGGGGAGGATTGTCATCGCTCAAGCCCGTTTCATAGTAGCCGTGGAATCCCGCCGCCGGTCCCGCCACCTCGTTGAATGGATGATCGAGGCCCAAGCCGTGCAGAAGTTCGTGCGCTATGACGTAATTCTCCTCTCCATACAGGGATTCATACGCGTTCTCCGGCAGATAATCGCTGACGATGTATACGTCGCCGATGTAGTTGACCCTGTTCGATTGGGTCGTCTCCTTCGGCGACAGCCTGCCCTGCTCCGCCGGGGCGAAGGTGAACCCGAGAACATCCCGGCGACTGCCGGTATAATCCCTCGACCCCAGGATTATGTTAATATCCCCGTAAACACCGCCGGATGGGTTCACCTCCCTGAAGTCGATGCCGGAAAATGTCTCGATGTGATCGAACACGCCGCGGATGAAATCCTTCTGCGGATCCGTGAATTCCTCCTGCGTGGTTCTGAACTGGCCGGGATCGATGCCGCCGGTTCCCCGGTATAGCGTCGCTCCGCGGCCGGCGAAGGACCACGTCACCGAGGTCGGCTGGCCGTATTCTCCATGGCCCAGCCAATGATGCTCGATTCCCCGGTTGGTTCCATCGGCGTCGCTGTCGGTGAGGGAGTGCACGCCGTTTATGGGGTTCTCCACATTTTCGGAGTCGAATCCGATCCCGTACTCGGTCGCGTCGGCGAGCCACGCGGGCAGCGCGGTCCGGGCGGCGGTCGGAAGGCCGACACTCACGGAGAAATCCATCGAAGCGGTGCTTCCCAGCCCATCGTTGGCCGTGATCCGAATCGTCCAATCGTTGCCGGCGCTGGCCCCCGACGAAGTCAACGTCCGCCCATTCAACGCGAAGGGAACGCTGGTCGACGGGTTCGTGCCGATCAAGACAAGCGAGCCATTCGCCCGCACGATCGCCGCGCTGTAGGTCAGGGTGTCGTTATCGGGGTCGGAGAACGCGTTTTCAGGAATCTCAAGGTTCATCGCTTGATCCGCCTGAAGCGTCATATCCTCGATTTGCTGGTTGACTGCGACCGCGCGGTTTGCCGTGATTCCGAGGGAAACCGTGGCCTGCCCGCCCGGCGCGCCGTCGCTCGCGGTAATGTTAATCACCACGTCTTCCGTAGCGGTGAATGTGCCGCCGATCACGCCGGTTCGGCTGTTGATCGCCAACCCGGCGCCACTGAGCGGCGCCCTGTTCGCGCCCAGCGTCGCGCTGTAGGTCAGTTGATCCCCATCGGAGTCCTGGAAAGCGCGGGAGGCGTCAATGGGCGCGATTGGATCTCCGATGAGCAATCCCCGATCCGGCAAATTCGCCGGGTTCGCGGTCGGCCTCGCGTTCGCATCGATCCTGAACGACACGCTGCGGGGATCGTTGTCATCCATGACGGTCACCACGATCTCCACGTCCTCCGTCCCGGTGAACCTTCCGGCGATCACGCCGGTGCTGCTGTTGATCGACAACCCGATGCTGCTCAATTCACTCTCATCGGCGAGAAGGGCCATGAAGGTCGGCGTGCCGGAAATTTCGAACTCGTTGGCCGCGTGGATCGGCGGGATGGTGGTCCCGGTCGTGAGGCGGGGCGGGGTTCCCCCGGCGGCGGATGGCTCCGGAATTTCCTCCTCGCACCCCGCCAACACCGCTGCCGAGGCCGTCATTCCGAAGGCGCCCACCGCCTTCCGACCGCCAGCGGCGGACTTGATCGGACTTTGGGCCATCAAGCTCGGGCCGCGGCCACCGGAAAGTCTCTTCATGTTCCGAACTCCTTGCGATTCTGTACGCTCGACACGAACCCGCTGCCGGCCGGAGCGCCACGACGCGCCGGGTCGGCCCGGGATTCATCATGTGACCGGTCTCATAGGGAAAGCGGGCGGGCGTGACAAGAGGCAATTTGACGGTCTTGAGCGGAATTCGCGTTCGTGGCCGACGCTCTCGAAACCGTCACCCATGGCGCGCCATGGCCGGTCCACCGTCGCCTTCCGGAATATTCCGAACCTGCATTTGGCGCCGCCGCCCGCGTCCAAGGGCGGCTCACGTCCCATCCCCTACCGGTCGCATGCGGACGCGTGACGAGAAGACGGCCACATCCGGGATCCGACGCCCCCTCCGCGCGGTTCGGACGAATTCGGGCGGCGGGAGAGATCAACCGGCGCGGTGGCCTCCTCCGTCCCGGTAAGAGCGTCGGCGACGTGGATGTGAACACAACAACGGATGAAGATGGTGTTCGACATCCTCCGGCGATTCGCGTTGACCTCCATGTGGCCCGCGCTACCGATTCCATCAAACCACTGGCGCTCCACGATCCCAAACGAACGGGACTCTCGTTAATGGTGCGCTTGTGGGCGGTGGAATTCAAGCGAATCTTTCCACACGCCCCGACCCCGCTCGCACGGTGCGTCATCAAAGCGGCAAATCCGTTCGAAACGGGGTGCCGGACGGAGAATTGGATTCATCATTCCCGCCCGTTCGCCGGGCCGGCATCGGATCCCGTTCCGGAATTCCCCCGGCGCGGCCGCCAGGGAAGGGCGGGCGCGGGCCCCCTCGCCCGTCGGCGACGCGGAATCCACCGTGCGGCCAAGCGTACGCGGCGCCTCCGTAGACGGCGGGGGGAGAGACGTCGCGGGGCGACGCGCCGGCAAGCGGACGGGCCCATTCGACGCGATGGGCCGGGCGACGCACATCCAAACGGCGGGGTGGCCCCTTTCCAGCGAAGCCGGTGCGCGCCGATGGAAGATGGGGCCGCCGGTTTCCGCGTATGGAACCACGCCCGCCGGTCCTTTCGCGGCCCCTCCCCCGAAATTCCAGCCCACGGCGAACCGGAAACCGTTTTCGACTTCGCGCGATTTCGCCCACGGGAGCCCGGGAGGCGGCGTCATGCCGGGCGGTCCACGCGGAAACCACGCGCCGGAGTTCGAATCGCCGGGATGACGTGGCCTGGTCCCCTTCGCCATTTCCCGGACGACGGCGAGGGGTTGCGCCCGACCAACCCCGCCGGCGAATTCGGAGCCGGGCGAATGAACCGGACCCCGCCATCGGAGTCGGCGCCCGGGGCGCCCATCGAGACTCGCTCCGCGGGAACGCGGCCATCCGGTATACCGACTTCAATCATTCGGGCGCGCTCCGGGACACCGCCGGAGCCGCGCGCCCGCTCCCGGAAACTTGTCGGGGGAAAGCCTTTCTCCGCGGTTGGCGTCTCGGATGATCACCGGAGGACCATCCATCGCCGGCCAAGGGCGGAACCAAGCCGTCCCGTTGCATGCCCCGTGGTCGCCGCTATGGTGCGTCCATGACGGAACGCCCCCGCATTTACCTCGTTTCTCCTCCGGTCATCGACCCGCGGACCTTTCCCGGCCTCCTCGCGGAGGTGCTCGATGGAATCGAGGTCGCGTGTCTGAGACTCGCGCTCGCGGGAGACGAAGACCGGATCGTCAAGGCCGCCGACGCCTCGCTCCCTGTCGCCCGCGAACGCGACGTGGCCACAGTGCTCGACGATCATCGGCGGTTGGCGGAGCGGCTGGGCTTCGACGGCGTGCATCTGACCGATGGCGCCCGTTCGGTGAGGGCGGCGCGCGGGGAACTGGGAAAAGACGCCATCGTTGGAGCATTTTGCGGCTCGTCCCGCCACGATGGAATCTCCGCGGGCGAGGCCGGCGCGGACTACGTGTCCTTCGGCCCCGTCCGGGACGATGGATTGGGTGGCGGGGCGGTGGCGGGAGCCGACATATTCTCTTGGTGGTCGGAGATGATCGAACTGCCCGTCGTCGCCGAGGGCGGCCTCGACGCCGAAGCGGCGGCGGAACTCGCCCCCGTCACGGATTTCCTCGCCGTCGGCGGCGGTTTCTGGGAAAACGACGACGCGCTGGACGCCTTGCGCCGCGTTCTCGCGCCGATCCTCTAACGGCCCGAGGGCGCGGCGCCGCCTCCACCCGTTGCGAAGGAATCTCCGGATCGGGGTTCCCGCGTCCCGGCGGCGTGAATTGGCCGCGGGCGTGAATCCACGGTCGACACCCGGTGGTCGGACCGGATCCTGCGCGCGTTCCATTGGTGCGTCGGTTCCCGACGTTTTCCGGAATCGCCGGCTTCACCGCTCGGTGGCTTGGCCGCGGGCCCGTCCGCCCGGGGCGGGTCACTCCGAATTCGCGATCGGTTCGTCTCGGGGCGATTCCGGAGACGACCAGCCTGACACCCGAACCCGAACGCCGCCGGATTCGGCGCTCCTTCAAACATTGAATCCGAATGCCACCACACATCTTCGCACCCGCATGTCGATCCATCGAAGTCCCTCGCCGTGCGGCCGAGCCCGAATCGACCGCGGCGGTCGAGCGGCCCAACCGGGAACCGGACGTGACGCCGCAGTGGCTTCCATGGAGATGGAGGGAACGGGCCCGGGTAAACGGCGCCCCCCTCCCGCGAATCGCCGGGCCTTCCCCAAGCGCGGCCGCCGCTGAAGTCGAAGCGCCAAAAACAGCGGTTCCGAAGCCGCCGCGCATCCCCGCCGCCCGTTGATCCACCGAAGCCGCCCGCCTCCTCCGGGCGGTCGAATCTGAGCGACCGGAATCCGCGCGACACCGTCCCCGGATTCCGGATCATCGCCGGCCGCGACGCCGGGCCCAAGTCAATCCGAGGCCGCCCCCGCGGCCAATCCCCGGAGCCCGCGAAACGCGGCGTGGAGCGTTCACGGCTCCGGAATGAGGCTGACGGGCCGTCGCGGCGCCCCGCGAATCGTCGAACCTTTCCCGAACCAAACCGTCGTTGAATCCGGCGCGCGCCCTGGCCGGTCCCCCAACCAGCAACGTCTCATTCGCCCGCTGGTCCTCCCAATCCCCCGCCCGCCGTCCACTCCGGTCGACCGTATCGAATCACGGCCGGGCGCCGCCCGACCATGGGCCGCGGAACATCCCCCGCGCCCTCCTTCATCACCGGGCCGCTCCCCGGCGGAGGCGCGCGTCCGCTATTCAAGCACCCGGATGGGACGCCCGGACCGCCATGCCTCGATGGCCTCGACCGTTTGCCCGTAGAACAGCCTGAACGTCTCCTCGGTCGCGTATCCCAGATGCGGCGTGAGCAGGAGCCTGCCCTCCGCGATCAAATCCCGCGCGAACACAACGTCGCTCTCCGGCGGGGGTTCCCGGTCGAACACGTCGAGTCCCGCCTTCGCCGCCGGATCCACCCTCAGGCGGGCGATCAGGGCCGCCGTGTCCACGATGGGACCCCGCGACGTGTTGACGAACACGAAACCCGGCTTTGCCGCGGCGAACGCCTCCCCGCCGACCAATCCCCGCGACCGATCCGACAACACCATGTGCGCCGACGCGCAATCCGAGGCGGCCATGAGGGCGGTCAGGCTCTCCATCCTGCGCACTCCGAGGTCCGCGCAACGCCCTTCGGTGAGATTTCGGGACCAGGCGCACACCTCCATGCCGAAGGCGCGGCCCAGCGCCGCGACCCGCGCGCCGATGTCGCCAAGGCCGATGAGACCCAAAGTCAGCCCGTGGAGATCGCGTCCCAGCCCCGTCTGCCACCTTCCCGCCTCCAAGGATCGGGATTCCGGCGAAAGACCCCGGTTGAGCGCGAGGATCATGAGCATCGCCAATTCCGCGGTCGTGGTCTTCCGGCTTTCGGTGCCGCTCACCACGATCCCCCGCCTCTTCGCGGCGGCGACATCGATGGCCGCGTTCCGCGGACCCGACGTGACGATGAACTTCAGCGCGGGCAACCCATCGATCACCTCGGCGGGAAAGGGGGTCCGCTCCCGCATGAGGCACACGATGTCGAACGGCGCGAGGGACCTCAACAGCGAATCCCGGCCATCGAACGGCTCCGAGAACACCGTCACCTCCGCCCCGAGGCCCGTCCAATCGGCCAGATCCAGCGCCCGCCCCGCGTAGTCGTCGAGTACCGCGATATGCATGGACCCCGGTATAGAGCGGTCGCGGCTTCGATGGAATCCTCCTGGAGCCCCGCCTCGCGAATCGACGAAAGGACGAATCGCCGCGCAATAGATGGATGCGCCATCCCCGAAGCCGGACACAATCCAGCAGCTGGGCCGGGGAGAGCGACCGTCCCGACGCGCGGTGGAGGCGGGATGCCCCGTCATCGCGACAAGTGCGATTGAGGGGTTCGCGGTCACATCCGTGGAGTTTAGAAGCCTCGATGGAGCAGCTCCGCGGGTTGCGGCGGAGGGCGGCTCACCCGCCACGAATCGTGAAGCCGCCGGCCTTCCCGCCCTCCGGAGACGAGCCCCAATCCCGCCGACCCCGCTCCGCGCCCGGAATCGCGGCGGGCGCCGCCCGGATCCGCCGCCCCCGCATTCGGATCCCGATTCCGCGGATTTCGGCCCGCCGTTCCCACGAATCGTGAATACGCGGGCCATCCCGACCGCGGGAGACGAGGCCCCATCCCGCCGAACCCGATTCGCGCCCGGAATCGCGGAGGGCGGCGACCGGAACCGCCGCCCCCGCCTTCGGATCCCGATTCCGCGGATTTCGGCCCGCCGTTCCCACGAATCGTGAATACGCGGGCCTTCCCGACCGCGGGAGACGAGGCCCCATCCCGCCGAACCCGCTTCGCGCCCGGAATCGCGGCGGGCGGCGGCCGGAGCCGTCGCCCCCGCCTTCGGATCCCGATTCCGAGGCATTGATGCGCAATCATACGCAATTTCAATAGGGTTCACGCATTTTGGGCGAGGTCAAGGTTCATCCCTCCGGCGTCCTGATGACCTCGCGCTCCCTTTGGTCTCCGCGTGCGCTTTGGACCGGCCTCCCCGGGCCCCCAACCTCACGGATGGCGGAAGGTGAAATCGGTGTAGATTCTGGTCAGTTTGGGCTTGCTTTCGCCGGGGATTTTCGATTCCAGGGATCAACCCAGCGAAGGGAGGCCCCGATGCCCAAACCTCACCCCCCATGCGCTCAAAACACGTGCGGTTGATCTTGTGCACGACGGCAACACTCAAGCGAAAGCCGCTTCGATGCTCCGCGTCTCGGAGACGTTTGTCCGCAACTTGCGCGGCCTCCACAAGCGCGACCCCTCGTTGTCCCCTTCCAAGGTTCGCGGCCACCGCGAGCGATCCTTTACCCCGGAGCAGGTGGCGTGGACGCGAGGCCTCGCCGCCAAACAACCCGGCTTGGCCGTGGCTTTGGCGTTCGTCGAGTTTCGGTCGAAGTGGCCCGGGGTGTCGAGTCCGAGCACCGTCCACCGCCACTTGACGGATGCGGGCTACGAGTTCAAGCGTCGCGAGCGCGGTGCGGCGGGGAAGTCACCGCGAGGAGCGGAAGATGCCCTGTCGCGCCGCCGACTCCGTTTCCGACCGGCGACACCGACGTGACCCGGACAAGGAGGGCTTCTCCGGGATGAAGTGGACCCTCCGTGAATTGGTTTCCGGCGGAGGAGACGCCGGGACGGCGACCACTCCGAAGGCCGGGTCGAACACGCCGTCACCGGCGACCGAATCCGTCAACCCAATTGAATCGAACGGCGAAGAAGATGGACGGAGAGGGAAAGTGAACTGGCGCAATTACGAATTGGCGCTGATGATGCGCGGCGCGCTCTTGTGGTGCCTGTTTGACAATACCGAAAAATGGTATGCCGAGCGAACGGGCCGGGTGGCGGACCGCGGACGTACAGCGACAAGACCATTCTGTTCGTACTGATTGCGTCGGTGTTGATGAACTTTGATTTGCGGCGGACGCTGGGGGCCGTCCGGAAAACGCGAAGGATCGGGGCCTCGATTTGAAGGTTCCGCATCATTCGACCGTGAGCGGGCGCATGTCCGGACTGATCGTTCGGGTTATTCCCGAGGAAAAAATCGACCGCGACAGTCATGTGGCCGCCGATAGCACCGGTGAGAAGATCCGGGGGCCGGGACAGTGGCGGAAAATAAGCACGGCGCGGAAAAAATCTCAAAGGAATATGGCAAGCCGCACTTGCTGGGTGACGTGGAAACCCAAGAAACACTGGCGAATCCGCTCGCGAGCCGATACGAAGCAGACGGCCCCCTGCTGCCCAAATTGTTGGCTCATATCTCCAGCGGATTGAATCTCATAATGTTCCGGGGGACGGGGTCCACAATGGATTTAAATACCGATGGTTGATCGTCAAGCAAATCAATACCATGGCGTGCATCCATATTCGCAATAACTGCAAGATTTGGAATAAATCCAATTGCCCCGCCACCCAAGCCCGAAATGAGGATTTGGGGATCTTCCAAACCGAAGGCGAGGATGCTTGGATGGAAAAATCAGATTGCCACCTCAGGAGTTTGATCGAGACACTGAAGTTCCGACTGAAACAAGTTTTCTTCGCGCAAATTCGAAAATCAGGTTGTGGAGCTCGCAATTCTCTGCTTGATTCTGAACATGCACGTTTGGATCGGGATGCCGACTCAAGACAGAAAATTCAATAAACCGGGAAAATGGACTTATTCATGCGCCAACGCCACGAAGGAGATGTTCCTTCAAATGTCGATGTACGAGCGCCGTCGCGCACGCGCATCCGACCCATTCCGTGGCGGTCTCCTGCCTGCGCGACATCGATCCCGCGAATGTCCTGCCCCCGCTCACGGCCCACCACGTCATGCGGGTCGGAAATTTGCCCATGGTCCCCCACCACCCGCCCGGCGATGTCCGGTTGGCCAAGGCCGTCGCGGAAATCGAGGACGGCCACCACGCGATTTTGCTGGCCAATCACGGCCCGGTGGCGGCGGGGAATACGCTGAAGGACGCGGTTCACGCGCTCGAGGAGTTGGAGGAGACGGCCAATATCTTCCTGGCCCTGCGGGGGATGGAGACCCGCCCGTTGACGGAATCCCAAGTGGACAAAATCAAGCGGCGTTATGCCTCCCGTGGTCGACCGTGAAATATCCCCTTATTTATTAGTGGGAATCTGTCTTTCACGTAGTCGGCCATCTCCCTCCCCCGCAGTTCTCTCGTGCTTGATCCCGTGCGGACATGAATGCCGGATACCGATCCCTCCTTGAATCGAGAAACGCCTCGTACGGACCTGGTTTGCACCGAATCGCGAGGATCCGCCTTCCATCCTGACTTACGAATCGAGGTTCGACATATGCGGTGAACGCCTTTCCGAAATCTCTCTCTACGAAATTGGTGAATTTCAATGATAAATCATCTTCACCATTGAGTATTTGATCATCCAATCCCACGATTTCACCATCATCGGAAACCCCGACCAAAATATGCCCACCACTTTCCGAGTTCAAAAAGCCAGCGATTGATTTAGCGATACCATAAGAATAATTGGTGTTCGTCCCCATGGCGTCGGTGTTTTCGAATAGTGTTGATTTGAATTCCACCGAATAGTTTTCACCTTCCCTGATCATTTCAGAGATATATGATTCAAGTATTCTGCTGGTAGTTCGCTCATCCTTAACTGGATTCGTGGCGGAATCAACAAAGCGAATTGAATCCACTGATGGTCCGGCAATCAATTGCCCGGCGACGTTTTCCCATCGGGGGTCTAGGGTCTAGACTCGTAAATTTGGCTACTTTATCGAGTTAGAGAACGCTTTCGGGTTAAGAAATTTTCTCGTACATCGAACCAAATTGATATGAAATATTTCGTATGTGTCAGAGCTTTGCGGGAACCTGGAGAAAGTTTGGAT
>JANQKA010000608.1 GCA_028281405.1 Hasllibacter sp.
CCAACGCCGTCGCCGCGCTCGGATGCGCGCCCGCGGAAATGACCTGGAAGCTGGGCATCGACGCGGTGTCCTTCGGCGGCACCAAGAACGGATGCATGGGCGTTGAAGCGGCGGTGTTCTTCAACCCCGGCGACGCGGCGAATTTCCCGAGGCGGCGCATGCGGGCGGGTCATCTGTTTTCGAAGCACCGCTACCTGTCGGCCCAAATGGAGGCCTACCTCTCCAACGGGCTGTGGCGGCGCCTGGCGGAAACAGCGAACGCCCGCATGGCCCGGCTCGCGGCCGGACTGAGAACTCTCGACGGTGTCGATTTCACCCACGACGCGGATGCCAACATGGCGTTCGTGGAGATGCCGCGGGCGATGCACCGGCGGGCGTTCGACGCGGGAGCCAAGTATTATCTCATGGATCACGACGCCACGATGGAGGGCGATCCCGACGAGCCGATTCCCTGCCGGTTGATCTGCGATTTCCGCCGTACCGAGGAGGAGGTCGATCGCTTTCTGGACGCGCTGCGCGGTTGAACTGGAGGCGGGGGCCGCGGGCCGCCCGCTAGAGTTCGCCGGCCAGATGCATGTCCAGATCGTCGAGGCGGTCCTGGCCCCAGAACCTCTCGTCGGAGTCGGTGATGTAGAACGGCGATCCGAACGCCCCGGCGGCCACCGCGTCCTCGAGATTGCGGGCGTAGACGGCCGCGCCCTCGACCATGCCCGACATCGCCAGCCCGCGCGGGAACCCCGCAGCCTCCAAACAATCGGCGATCACGCCGTCGTCCGCGATGTCCTTCTCCTCCACCCACGACGCCCTGAGCAGCCCGTGGCACAACGCTCCCATGTCTCCGCCTCCGGCGGATTGCGCGGCGATCGCCGCGTAGGAGGCGGGCGCGGGATTGGTGGGCCAGTGCGCGGGCGACGGATTGATCTCCATCCCACGCTTCTTCGCCGCGCGCCTCAATTCCTGCAGCCGGTACTGTTGGCGGCTCTCGTGCCTGCGCGGAAGCGGCACCCCGCCCGTCCGGTCGAAGGCGTCCACCAAGGAGAAAGGCTTGTACGTGATCTCCGCTCCGCGGCGCGCGGCGATCTCCTCCAGCCTCGTGCCCGCGAGGTAGGCCCAGGGCGACAGGAACGAGAAGTAGTAGTCGATGCGGGTCATGGCTGACGGCCTTTCAATCCGGTTTGCGGCGACACTAGCCCGGCGCTAAGCGTCCCGCAACGTGTCCGTGTCGCCGACGAGGATCCCATGCAAACGACCACCCAGCCCAAACTCATGTCCGGCAACGCCAACCGCCCGCTCACCGAGGAGATCTCCCGCCGAATGTCGTCCATGCACCACAACATGAGTTTGGTCCTCGTGGACGCGCGGATCGAAAGGTTCAACGACGCGGAGATATTCGTCGAAGTGTTCGAAAACGTCCGCGGCGAGGACATGTTCATCATCCAACCGACGTCCAACCCGGCGAACGACAATCTGATGGAACTGCTGATCATGTCGGACGCGCTGCGCCGCTCTTCGGCGCAACGGATCACCGCCGTGATTCCCTATTTCGGCTACGCCCGCCAGGACCGACGCACGAAACCCCGCACACCGATCTCCGCGAAGCTGGTGGCCAACATGCTGGTCGGGGCCGGCGTCGAGCGGGTTCTGACGATGGATCTGCACGCGGCGCAGATTCAAGGGTATTTCGACATTCCGGTCGACAACCTCTACGCCTCGCCGATATTCACGCTCGACGCGCGCGACAGGCACGACGACATGTCGAAGATCACCGTGGTCTCTCCGGATGTGGGCGGAGTGGCGCGGGCGAGGGAATTGGCGAAGCGCATCGGAGCGTCGCTGGTGATCGTGGACAAGCGACGGGAGAAGGAGGGCGAGGTGGCGGAAATGACGGTGATCGGCGACGTGAAGGGCCAGAAGTGCCTGATCGTCGACGACATATGCGACACAGCCGGCACGCTCTGCAAAGCGGCGGCGGTTTTGATGGAGAACGGGGCCGAGGAGGTCAGCGCCTACACCACCCACGGCGTTCTGTCCGGCCCGGCCGTGGAGAGGATCGGGAAGTCGGTTCTCCGGGAGTTGGTTATCACCGACACGATTCAACCCACCAAGGCGGTTTTGGCCGAACCCCGCATCCGAATCGTGCCGACCGCTCCCATCTTCGCCAAAGCGATTTTGAACATTTGGTCCGGCACAAGCGTGTCCAGCCTGTTCAACTTGAAGACCTTGGAACCAATCTACGAAGGGCTCTACAACGGCAATTGAGCCATTGGCGGAATACGCCTCTCAAAGGCGCTCCGAATTGAATTGCCCGAATTCCTGGAGCCCGATGCCGATGCCGCGCGGCGCACGTGAATGTCGCCGAAACGGAAATCCACGATGGTCGCCGCGGGTGGAATAATGAGCGGAATGAATTGAAGGGAACGCCGATCCGGCAAACCGGCGGTGGCGCGCCGCGCGTTTCGCTCTATTGAATTGCCGCGTCAGTTCCGCCCGGATCGGAACGGCGAAATCATGTACGCCGCCCGCGCGTGGCCGGGCGCCGTTCGTGAACGATCTCCGCGGGCACGCTGAAATCGAATGGCCCCGAGCGACTTGGACGGAATCCCGGATCCGGCGCGATGTCAATCTCCGGATCGCGGCGACACGCTTAATGAAATCACGGAACGCGTCCCATGTGAGCGGATGCCGCCTTGACCGCCAGCCATTTCGAATTCCCTACCCCGATTGATTTGCGCCTCCGGAAGCTCACCGAACGGCATTCCGGCCTCCGCACATTAATCCAATCGCGGTGTTGTTCCCGTTCTCCAAGTAATATGGCAGTTCGGCCGACCGCGGATCGGCCCGCATGCGACTTCTCAGGGATGACACACGGTTCAACCGCGTTCCGGGAGCCTCTCCGTGGCTTCGTGCATTGGTTGGCGCCGATCGGAGACTCCATGCCACGGCTAAATCAAAAACCTGGCGCGAACCGGGCCAGCGGTCCCTTGATGCCGTCGAATACATAATCCCGCAGGATCGCGCGGTCTTCGAGCGCCGCGCGGTCCGCGACCGGCAAATCCGCTTCGGCGGCGAAGCGAGGAAAGAAATCCTTTATCACCTCGATCTGGCGCGCGGCGGTCCGTTCGGCGGCATCTCGGGTCAGATTGAAGGAGTGGGCCACGCTCAACGCGGCTTCCAAACGGCTTTGGCGAATACCGTCGCCGAGGATCATGGCTTGATTGGCTTCGCGGGAAAGGCGTGGGCGCGGATCCAGATCATAGGCGGGCGTCAGCTCGATATTCCGCCCATCCCAGAACGCGGCGTGGTTGCGCGCGTGATCATCGGTGTTTCCGACAAGAATGTTGAACACCATGCGCCCGAAGAGTTCCCGGGAATCTCCCAACGGATCCGAAGAAGAGCTCCTGAGGCGAACCGCGAGATCCTCGTAGCTGGCGTAGCGCGCCAGATCCTCGTTCAAGCCCAGTATCGTCAGGGCGGAAACGACGGGGCGCCTCAGCCACCCCCGATCCGAAAATCGACGATCAAATCGGTCCACCAACAGCACGTCCTTGCCTTCGACCTCCGTCAGATCGACCGCGGCCACGTTCAACCCGGCTTCCGCCGCCAACCGC
>JANQKA010000632.1 GCA_028281405.1 Hasllibacter sp.
GGCTGACGGCGGGGATGCGCCAATCCGACAAAAGGCATTTCCCATCGCGTCCGGGGACGGTCACCCCGTTCGATCCCGAAGCGCCGGGGAGTCCGCCTCGAACAGATGGCAAGCCACGTCGCCGCCGCCTCCGCGCCGGGTCAGCGGAGGCGCGTCGGTCGCGCAAACCGGCATCGCGCGCGGGCAGCGGGGATGAAAATGACAGCCGGGCGGTGGATCCAGCGGAGAGGGAATCTCTCCGTCGATCGGCGTGAAATCGCGCTTTCGCTGATCGAGACGCGGCACTTCGGCCAACAAGGCCCGCGTGTATGGATGCCGCGGGTCCGCGAAAAGGGATTCGGTCGGCGCGGTCTCCACGACGCGGCCGAGGTACATGATCACGATCCTGTCTGCGATGTGCTCGACCACGCTCAGATCGTGGGAGATGAACAGGTATGTGAGGTCGAATCGTTCTCGAAGATCCATGAACAGGTTGAGCACCTGGGCCTGGATCGAAACATCGAGGGCGGCGATCGCCTCGTCGCAAACAAGGAACCGCGGCTTCACGGCCAGCGCGCGCCCGATGCCGATCCGTTGCCGCTGGCCGCCGGAGAATTGGTGCGGATACCGCTGCTTCAACGAAGGGTCGAGGCCGACCTTGATCATCACGTCGTCGACGTAGTCGGACAGTCCCGCCCGGTCGGTGATGCCATGCGCCAAGGGAGCCTCCCCGATGATCCGCTCCACGCGCATGCGGGGATTCAAACTCGCGAAGGGATCCTGAAAAATCATCTGCACGGCCAGGGAGGCGGCCCGGCGCTCGGAACCGGACATCTGCGCCGCGTCCCGTCCATCGAACAGAACGGATCCGGAGGTGAGCGGCAGAATGCCCGCGATCATGCGTCCCAACGTCGATTTGCCGCACCCGGATTCCCCGACGAGGCCGACGACTTCACCGGGATTGACCGCGAGGCTCACCCCGTCCACCGCCCGCACGACCTCCTCGCGGATGTCCGCCCCCAGTCCCCGCGCGATCCTGCCCGCGAGATCCAGGCGCCTGACGAATTTCTTCGACACGCCCCGGGCTTCGATCAGGGGCGTCATGCCCGCGCCTCCCCGTCATGGGGATGGAAACAGCGGACGGCGTGTCCACCGGCGGCCACGGTGACGTCCGGAGCGGAACCGCACATGGCGTCCCCGCGCGGACAGCGCTCCCGGAAGGCGCACCCGTCGGGCATGGCCAGCATGTCCGGCGTCATGCCGGGGATCTGGGCGAGGCGGCCCCCGCGCCGGTTGGCCGACGGCACCGATCCGAGCAGTCCGACCGTGTAGGGATGCCTGGGGCCGTCGATGACGTCGTCCGTGGGCCCCGCCTCGACGATCCGGCCGGCGTACATGACCGCCACCCGGTCGGCCAACCCGGCCACGACGGCCAGATCGTGGGTTATCCAAATCAAAGCCGCGCCGCGGTCCCGGCAAAGCGTCTGCGCCACATGCACGATCTGCGCCTGAATGGTCACGTCCAGCGCTGTCGTCGGCTCGTCCGCGATCAGAAGATCGGGATCGTTCAGAAATGCGACGGCGATCGCGACGCGCTGCCGCATGCCGCCCGACAGCTGATGGGGATAGGCCCGGAGCCGCTGCTCGGGACTGGGGATTCCCACCCGCGCCAACCCGTCCCGAGCGAGCGTCCAAGCCTCCCTCCGCGACATTTTCCGATGGGCCAGCACGGCTTCGACCATCTGCGTGTCGATGCGCAGAACGGGATTGAGGGTCATCATCGGATCCTGAAAGATCATCGCCACCTTCGCCCCCCGCAGCGTGCGCATCCGCGACTCCGGAATCCGCGCCAGATCCTCGCCCTGAAAAACGATTTTGCCGCCGACCACGCGTCCCGGCGCGTCCACGAGCCCGAGAATTGAAAATCCGGTCACGGACTTTCCGGATCCCGATTCGCCGACCAATCCCATGATCTCGCCACGCTCCAGCGCGAAATCGACGCCGTCCACGGCCCGCACCACGCCCGCGCGCGTGAAGAAATGGGTCTTCAACCCTTCGACCGAAAGAACGGTCACCGCTTCAACCTCGGATTCAGGACATCGCGCAATTGGTCGCCGACGAGGTTGATCGAAACAATCATGAACAGCAGCGCGAGTCCCGGAAAAAAACTTATCCAATAGCGCCCGGACATCATGTATTCGGAGCCATTCGAAATCAGAACGCCGAGGGATGGCTCGGTCTGGCGGAGGCCCACGCCGAGAAAGCTGAGCGTCGATTCGAGCGCGATGGCCGAAGCGGTCTGGACCGTCCCGATCACGATCAAAGGCGCGAGGCAATTCGGCAGGACATGCCGGAACACGATCCTCGAATGGGACAGGGCGAGGCACCGCGCCGCCTCGACGTATTCCTTGGCGCTTTCCACGAGCGCCGTCGCCCGGACGGTCCTCGCGTAATAGGCCCACTGCGCCGCGACCAGGGCGATGATGATCTTGTCGACGCCGCGGCCGAGGATCGCGACCAGCACGAGGGCGATCAGAACCGCCGGAAAGGACAATTGGATGTCGACCGCCCGCATGATCAACGCGTCGGCGCGGCCACCCGCGTAGGCCGCCACCAAACCGACCGCGGCGCCAACCATCAAGGCGATGAGTCCGGCGGCAAATCCGACGGTCAGGGATATTCTGATCCCGTAGAGGATCGCCGAATAAAGATCCCGACCCGCGCCGTCGGAACCGAGCCACATCGTGTAGCCCGCGAACGCCTTGGATCCGGGGGGAAGCTTTCCGTCCAGAACGTCGACCTGCGCGAGATCGTAGGGATTCTGCGGCGTGATCCATGGCGCGAGAACGGCGAGGACGACGACCGCCGTGAACAGGACGAGGGCGGCCACGGCGATCCGGCTTTCCCGGAACTCCGACCAGAACCGCCGAAACGGCGTCTCGGCGCGTGTTTCGGCGGGGCCGCTCACGCGTCCCGGTCCCCGAGCCGGACCCGCGGATCCAGCGCCGAATAAAGGATATCGACGACGAGATTTATGATCACGAAGAACAGGACGATGATCATCAGGTACGCCACCACCACCGGGCGGTCCAATTGCAGAAGCGAATCGATCAACAGTTTGCCCATTCCGGGCCACGCGAAGATCGTCTCGGTGACCACGGAAAAGGCGAGAAGTCCGCCGAATTCGAGACCAAGGACGGTCACGATCGGTATGAGGATGTTCTTCATCAGATGCACGCCGACGACCCTGCTCTCGGGCAGCCCCTTGGCGCGGGCGAATTTGATGTAGTCCTGATGCATCGTCTCGCGGACGCCGGCCCGCGTCAATCGGATGACGAGGCTGATGTTGGTGAGCGCCAGATTGAGCGCGGGAAGGAATATGTGGCCAAGTCCGTCCCTGGTCCAGAGACTCGACTCGACGCCGAGGAACACGGCGGTGTCGCCCCGCCCGGTCGACGGCAACCAGCCGAGCGTCACCGCGAACAGCATGATCAGCATCAACCCCACCCAGAACGTGGGCAGCGAGAACCCGAGGATCGAGGCGGCCATGATACCGCGCGACAACCTCCGTTCGGGATGAAGCCCGGCGATAAATCCAAGCGGGATCCCCAGGATGACCGCCATGATCAGGGAGACGAGCGCCAGTTCGACCGTCGCGGGCATGTGCTGAAGGATCAATTTCAACGCCGGCTCGCCGAAAATGAACGAATTTCCGAAATCGCCCGACGCCACGCCTTTGAGGAAATACAAGTATTGCTCGCCGATCGGCCGGTCGAGGCCGAGGGCGCGGATCGTCCTCTCGATCTCCGACTGGTCGGCGTCCGGACTGATCAGCATGTCGACCGGGTCGCCGATCACGTTGACGCCGAAAAACACGATCAGCGACATCAGGAAGACGACCAGGACTGCCTGCATGAGCCGGCGGATGACGAAGGCGGTCATGTTGCTCCCGGTTGCCGGATTGGGGCCGGGAGGCGGCCCGCCGCCTCCCGGTTCGCGCGGACGGTCGTCACTCCTTGGATACGCCGATCGCCAGAGTGAACTCGTCGGTCCGCGCCGCGTATTTCAGGCCCTTCCTGGCGCCCCAGGTGCTGACCTGATAGTGGGTCGGGATGATCGCGACATCCCCGATCGCCAACTCCGTCGCTTCGGCGAGGAGCCGATCGCGCCTGTCCGCGTCCACCGTGCTCAGGGCCCTCTCCAGAAGCGCGTCGAATCGGGGGTTCGAATATCGGCCCCTGTTGGACGCCCCCCATCCCTTGTCCGGCGCGTGGGTGGCGATGAGCGATTTCAGCGGCGAGGACGCCTCCCCGGAGCCTGCGCCCCAGCCGACGAGGATGAAGCTGAACTCGGGCGTGTCGTTCGGCCCGCCGCGCGAGGCCCGGCCGAAGTAGACCGAGCGCGGCATCGTCTCCACCGCGGTTTTGATGCCCACCCGCGTCAACATCTGTCCGATCGCCTCGGCGACCTTGGCGTCGTTGATGTAACGGTCGTTCGGGCCGTGGATCGTCAGTTCGAACCCGTCCGGATAACCGGCTTGGGCGAGCAATTTCCTGGCGCCGTCCGGATCGTACTCCACGGGGGCGAGATTGTCGGAGACTCCGAAGAAGCCGTCGGGCAGGAGTTGGCCCGCCTTGATGGCGACGCCCTCCATCACGCGGTCCACGATGGCGTCGCGGTTGATCGCCATCGAAATCGCCCGGCGCACCTCGAGCTTGCGCAGCGGATTGTCGATCGGCCCGCCTCCGTTGGCCTTCACGTAGGGCGAATCCGCCCGGGCGTGGTCGAGGTGGAGATAGATCACCCGGTTCGACACGCCCTGGCTGAGGCTCACCCGATCGTTCCTCGACAACGTGGCGACGTCGGCCGTCGGCACCGCCGCGATCATGTCCACGTCGCCCGCCAGAAGCGCCGCGACCCTGGCCGGCCCGGACTTGATTGGCTTGAAGGTGACCTTCGACCAGATGGGCCGTTCGCCCCAATAGTCGTCGTTGCGCTCGACCACGATCGAATCGCCAGGCGTGTAGTCGACGAATTTGAAGGGGCCGGTGCCGACCGCCGCGGTTCCGTCGTTGAACTCCGCCGTGGTCCCTCCGCAGCCGCCCTCGTCCGAGACGATGGTTATCGTCGAGACGTCGTTGGCCATCAGCGGATATGGCGCGGCGCTTTTGAAGTGCACGGTGTGATCGTCGATTTTCTCGACCGTCTTGCCCTTGGTGTAGGTTCCGAAGGACGAGGGGGAATTGGGCACGTTCGGCGCCCGGTCCCAGGTGCAGACGACATCGTCCGCGTCGAAGTCCGACCCGTCGTGGAATTTGACGCCCCGGCGGAGTTTGAACTCCCACGTCAGGTCGTCGACCGGTTTCCACGACACCGCGAGGCCCGGTTCGAGCTGCTGGCGCTCGTTCTGCAGGATCAGGCGGTCGAAGATGTGGCGCGACATCGCGTTGTTCGGACCCAGATTGTGGAAATGCGGGTCGATCGCGGTCGGTTCCGAGGCGAGTCCGATGGTCAGTTCCTCGGCGAACGCCGGGACGGCCATCAGCGTCGAGGCGAGAACCGGACCCAAAATGCTTCCGAATTTCATCGTTACGCTCCCTGTTTTCGTTGTCCGCGGGTCGGGCGTCCGTTCCGCCCTCCGCCGCGCGCCCCGCGGGCGCGGAACCGAACCTACCACAAAAAACGGACAGGAAAATTCGCCGATGGCGCCCTGCGCCCGTCCACGCCGGGAAAACGCCGCGGAACCTCGGATGTCCGGCCCGCCGGTGGTGGACCCCCGGCGCCAATTCCGGCGACAACGGCCCGAATCGGTCGCCGGGGGTCTCCGCGCATCCCCGACGTCCGCGCCGGCGAGAACAACGGGAGGGGAAGCCCCGTCCCGATCGTTTCCCAAGACCGGCCGGCCCGCGCCGGGTCCAACGCCGCGGATCAACGGACGCCCACCCCCCGGAACGTTCCCCGACACCCACCCGGGGACGGACAACCTGGATTGGGGCAAACACCGCCGCGCCGCCCCCGGACGTCCGCGCCGGCGGAAACGGCGGAATGGTGGGTGGAGAAACCCGCGCGGATCGGTTTCCCGACGACGACCGGCCACGCCGGGTCCAACGCCGCGAAACAGCGGACGTCCGGCCCGCCCGGGGCGGACGGTTGACACCCGCTCCGGGGATGACCGCCCGAATCGGGGGCCAAGGACCGCCGCGCAATCCCCGAGGCCCGCGCCGGCGGGAACAACGGGAGGAGGATCTCTTCCGGAATGTTTCTCAAGGACGGCCAACGTCGGCGCTCGACGGAATTCCCGGCGCCGGAACCCGCCCAAGGGCCGGCGACGGGAGCGGTGGGATCATGCGAGCCGCGCGGACTCCGAACGACCGTTCCGGCGGGTGGACCAGTCCCGCCGCGAATGCTTTCTCAAGGCCAACGGGCGTCGGGGTCCAATGGAAAACTCGGCCTCGGAACACGCTCCAAGGGCCAACGCTCCAGAACGGGGGACGTGAGTCCAGCCGTGTCGACCTCGAATACCCGCTCCGGCGGGAACCACGGGAGGAAGCCCGCGCGGAAGTGCCCCCGCGACTTGACCACGACCGTGCGCGCCTCGGCGATGTCGATTCCGAACATTTCGAACAGCACGGGGTCCGCGGTC
>JANQKA010000640.1 GCA_028281405.1 Hasllibacter sp.
GCGTTCACGGCGACGAGGTTGCGCCGCGCCGTCAGCAGCAGAAGCACCCCCATCGCCACGAGCGGAGGCGTGTTGGCCGCGGCGTGCGCGGGGGAGGCGTGCAGCACGGGCATCGCGGCGATGCCGTCGATCCCGGACAAATCCCGCGGTACCAACCCGAAAAGCACGTTGAGCCAACGGCCCGCGATCGTCTGCAACGCCTCCACGAACCAGATCGCCATGATCAGCAGGGCGAGCCAGCCACCAGGCAGTCTCGACAGTCTCAACAATCTCCTCATCCGGTCCTCCCTTCGCGCGGGCGGGTATCGTGGACGCGGAACGGCGTGGCAAGGCGGTCGCCGGGAGCGGCGAATCAACCGCGAATCGCCTCCGGGCGGCTTGCCCGCCCGCGCCGGGCGCGCTACCCGGCGTCATTGGACAATGGAGGATCCCACCCATGCGGATGACCACGGAAGAAGCCTTCGTGAAGGTGCTGCAGCGTCACGGCGTCGACACCGCCTTCGGAATCATCGGATCGGCCTTCATGCCGATCTCGGACCTGTTTCCGAAGGCCGGAATCCGGTTCTTCGACTGCGCGCACGAGGGATCCGGCGGCATGATGGCCGACGGCTACACCCGGGCGTCCGGCAAGATGAGCATGATGATCGCCCAGAATGGTCCGGGCATCACCAACTTCGTCACCGCGGTGAAGACCGCTTACTGGAATCACACGCCGCTCCTGCTGGTCACGCCGCAGGCGGCGAACAAGACCATCGGACAGGGCGGGTTTCAGGAAGTGGAACAGATGAAGCTCTACGAGGACATGGTGGCCTATCAGGAGGAGGTCCGCGATCCGGCCCGAATCGCGGAGGTTCTCAACCGCGTGATCCAGAACGCCCGCCGCGCGTCGGCTCCGGCGCAGATCAATGTCCCGCGGGACTATTGGACGCAGGTCATAGATATCGATCTGCCCGCGGTCGTGGAGTTCGAACGCCCAGCCGGAGGCAAGTCGGCGTTGGACGCGGCGGCGGCGTTGCTGTCCAAGGCCGAATTCCCGGTCATCCTGAACGGGGCGGGCGTGGTTCTCGCCGGGGCGATCCCCGATTCGGCGGCGCTGGCGGAGCGGTTGGACGCTCCCGTGTGCGTTGGATACCAGCACAACGACGCCTTTCCCGGCTCGCATCCTCTGTTCGCGGGGCCGCTCGGCTACAACGGCTCGAAGGCGGCGATGGAATTGATCCTGAAGGCCGACGTGGTGCTCGCGCTGGGAACGCGACTCAACCCGTTCTCGACGCTGCCGGGATACGGCCTCGACTACTGGCCCAAGGACGCGAAGGTCATCCAGGTCGACATAAACCCGGATCGGATCGGCCTCACGAAGAAGGTTGCCGTGGGAATCGTGGGCGACGCGGGGGAGGTGGCGAGGACGCTCCTGGTGCGCCTGCCCGATGGCGCGGGCGACGCGGGAAGGCGGGAACGAAGGGATTTGATCGCCGAGACGAAGTCGCGGTGGGCGCAGCGCTTGTCGTCGATGGATCACGAAGACGACGACCCCGGCACGACGTGGAACCAGCGCGCGCGGGACGCGAAGCCGGATTGGATGAGCCCCCGGATGGCGTGGCGCGCGATTCAGCGGAGCCTGCCCGCGGAGGCGATAATCTCGTCCGACATCGGCAACAATTGCGCCATCGGCAACGCCTATCCGACCTTCGAGGAGGGGCGGAAATATCTCGCTCCCGGGCTGTTCGGTCCTTGTGGCTACGGCTTGCCGGCGATC
>JANQKA010000662.1 GCA_028281405.1 Hasllibacter sp.
AGCCGCAGGCAGGCTTCGAGGAACGCCTGTCCCCATAATCCGCGCCTGTCCCGAACCCATCGCATGACCCCGTGCCAATCCTTGCCGCGCCACTCGAAATCCGATTTGTGAGGGCCGGCCCCGGGCGGGATTTCAACGTCGAGCAGGGTCCGGGGATGGTCGTCCCACGTTGCGTCGTCGTGGTCGAAGAACACGCTGCCGTGTCCGTGGTGGGAGCCGATGAGCCAAAGCAGCAATTCGGCGTCCGCCCCCTCGGCGTGTCCCTTCTCGATTTTCTCGATGGCGTATCTCACCGAGGCGACCTCGTGGCGCCACGGCGTGGGAAGCGACCCCTGGTCCCGCATCCGCCGGGCCATGTTCGGATTTTGCAGTGTTCCGCAGGTGGCGATCGGCTGGTCTCCGGGTTCGTGGCCACCCAGGGCGCGGAGCCAGCCCTGATACCGCGGATCGGCTTTGCCCGCGTCATGCCACAGTCCCGCGACGCGGAGGGCATGGACGACATCCTCCGGCAGACCCAGCCGCTCGGCGAACCTTTGGGCGTTCAACGAAACGGCTTCTGCGTGTTTGGCCAAGCCAATGGGGATCGCCCCCGTAACGCCTTCGTCCGCCTCGGTCGCCGAGTTGGTGACGTTGGAATCGTTCGCTCCGGGAAGCCCGCGGGATGCGAACAGGATCGCTCCCGCGCCCGGGCCATAGGAGTGATGCAGCACGAGACCCGGCGCGCGGGCCCATTCTTTCCGGCCCAGCGCCTCCGCGACGGCGATGGCGTCACCGTCTTGGGGAAGACTCGCGACTTGGGCGGGATCGAATGCGTTCCATCCCACGTAAACCCGCAGGGCGGCCCGACTGTGACGGTGCGGAGCCGCGGCGGCGTCGGCGAGATCGATGACGGGTAGATTGCCGCCGGGGTACCATCCGTAGCAGTCGCAGCCGCCGTAGTTCGAGGGCACCACGATCACGTCGCCGGGACGGATTTGGGATGACATGATCAGGCCGTTGTCGTCTGTTCCACGCCATCGCATGACGAGCCTTCCGATGAGCCGGGTTCTCCCGGGCACGGATTCTCCGCGGGGGATATCGGCGAGGGGAGGCGCGGCGTAATCCTCTTCCTCATCCTCTTCGCTTTCCTCCGTGAGCCATCGGACGACCTCCCAGCGTGGCAGGCGGAGAGCCTCGCCGTCCCGCGGGGGCATCATGCTCAGGATGTTCGCGATGCGCTCCCCGATTTCGCCTCGTTCATCCGAGAATGAACGCATGGCGATATTGAACAGACCGTTTAGATCGTCGCGCCACACCAAGGATACTTCGGCCCCGTGGCGGATTTCGCCGTGGATGTGCGTATCGGGATCGGGATCGTCCAGTCTGGGACAGGTCATGCGGGCCGCGTGCAAGTCCGCTTCACTCGGGGGCGTGGGCATTGCCGTGAGGGCCGGCGCGTCGTAGCGGGCATCCTGGGCGGTGACGGTGGTGGATTGGCTGTTGAGCCATTTCCACGTCGCGGCGGACACGTTTCCGTAGATGGGGTCGTCGGTTTTGGCTCCGATCTCGGACTTGGACGCCAACAATACTCCCTGGGCGGGCACGCCGCCTCGATTCGCGGCGCGTCCGAGCTGTCCGTAACGCCGTTGCAGCGAATCGAACGGGGCGATCTGGCTGATCAACCCGTCGAAACTGAAATCCGCCCCGGCTTCGATGCATTGGGTTGTGACCACGTAGAGCGTTTTGTCCGCCTTGCTGTCCTTGCCTTCAAGCCTGGCGCGCCATTTGTGCATCAGCGCGTCGCGTGAAATCGGGCGGTTCCGGCCGGTGAGGATGATCACCTCGGCCTCGTCGTCGAGTTCCAGTTCCGCGGCGACGCTCCTCGCGAATCCCAACCGGTTGACGACGACGGCCACGACGGGGCCGGAGACTCCGCGTCCCTTCAAGTGCCGGGCGAGACCCTTGCCGTGGCTGGCGAAGATTTCGGGTTCCAGATACCGATATACCTGTG
>JANQKA010000671.1 GCA_028281405.1 Hasllibacter sp.
CGACGATCACGACGACCACGGTCACGACGATCACGACGACCACGGTCACGACGATCACGACGACCACGGTCACGACGACCACGGTCACGACGACCACGACGACCACGGTCACGATGACCACGATGACCACGGTCACGATGACCACGACGACCACGGGCATCATGGCCACCATCATGGGCGATTCGACCCGCATGCGTGGTTATATCCGGCCAACGCCGTCGCTTGGCTGGACGCCATTTCGACCGAGCTCTCGAAGGTCGACCCAGACAACGCAGAGACGTATCGGAAGAACGCGCGCGACGCCGAACTCAGGATTGAGGAGGCCGTCGGGTCAGTCCGCGCCCGCGCAGCAGATCTGGGAAGCGTCTCGTACGTAATCGGTCACGACGCGCTGGGATACTTCGAATCCGCGTTCGGCCTGCCCGCCGTGGGCGCGGTATCGGACGCGGAAGACACCGTGCCCGGTCCCCGTAGATTGAGGGTGATCGAAAACGCGATGGCCGCTCAAGGAATCGATTGCATCCTGACTCCGCCGGGCAGCTCCTCGCCCCTCGCCAATGCGCTGGCGCGGAGCGGCGGAGTCCGGGTGGTGCCGGTCGACCAACTGGGTCTGGGCATCGAGGCCGGGGAGGACTTCTATTCCGACCTTCTGCACCACATCATCGAGTCGCTCGAAGACTGCGCAGGAGAGTGACGAGGGACTTGCGTGAAGAGCGAAAATCGGGTTCCCTCGCCGCGATGCGGGGGAATCCGAGCTCACAGGGAGGGCCGAATGGCCGACATCGCCACCGACGTATTGATCATCGGAACAGGCCCGGCGGGATCCGCCACCGCCGCGCTGCTATCCACCCAAGGCGTCGAGAACATGGCCATCAACCGATACCGTTGGCTGGCCAACACCCCCCGCGCGCACATCACCAACCAACGCACGATGGAGGTGCTGCGCGATCTTGGGCGCGAAGTCGAGGCCGAAGCCTACATGCACGCCACCGAGCAGGATTTGATGGGCGAGAACGTCTTTTGCGAATCACTCGCCGGGGAAGAAATCGGCCGTATGAAATCCTGGGGAAAATCGCCCCTTAAGCGGGCCGAGCACTACCTCGCCTCGCCATCCCGGATGAACGATCTTCCGCAGACGTTCATGGAACCGATCCTTTTCGCCACCGCCTGCCGGCGCGGCACGCAGGGGCGAATGTCCACCGAGTATGTCTCCCACGAGCAGGACGCCGACGGGGTGACGACCACCTGCCTCGACCGGCTGTCGGGACGGAATTTCACCGTCCGGTCGAAATATCTCGTTGGCGCCGACGGAGGAAATTCTGAAGTGGCCGAACACTCAGGTCTCCCATTCGAGGGGCGGATGGGAGTGGGCGGGTCGATGAACATTCTGTTCAGGGCGGATCTATCCAAATATGTCGCGCACCGCCCATCGGTTCTTTATTGGGTCATGCAGCCGGGAGCGGACGTCGGGGGCATCGGCATGGGCCTCGTGCGGATGATTCGTCCCTGGTACGAATGGCTGATCGTCTGGGGCTATGACATAAACGAACCCGCGCCGGTGGTGGACGAGGAATTCGCCACGGGCGTGGCCCGCCAACTCGTGGGCGATCCGAAACTGGACATCGAATTCATCTCGGCGAACGTTTGGACCGTGAACAACATGTACGCGACCAGGATGCGCGAGGGTCGCGTGTTCATCATGGGCGACGCCGCTCACCGCCATCCACCGTCGAACGGCCTGGGTTCCAACACCTCGATCCAAGACGGCTTCAACCTCGCGTGGAAACTCGCCGCGGTGCTGAAGGGGCAGGCGGGCGACCGTCTTCTCGACAGCTACTCCGACGAACGCGCGCCCGTGGCCAAACAAATCGTCACCCGCGCCAACCAGTCCATCGCTGAATTCGGGCCAATCTTCGAGGCCCTCGGCATGACCGGAGGCGGCGACCACGCCAAGATCCAGGCTTCCATGGAGGCCCGGACGGGGAAGGGGGCCGAGGCCGAGGCCCAGCGCGAGGCGATCAGAAAGGCGATAGCCTTCAAGGAATACGAATTCGACGCCCACGGGGTGGAGATGAACCATCGCTACGATTCCGGGGCGGTGGTCAAGGACGGCCAACCGGACCCGGGTTTCGAGCGCGATTCCGAATTGCATTACCACCCCACCACGTGGCCCGGCGCGCGACTGCCGCACGCTTGGGTGTTCGACCATGACTCTGGGAGCCAAATGTCCACGCTGGACCTGTGCGGCGGGGGGCGGTTCACCGTGCTGACAGGAATTGGCGGCGAGGCGTGGGCGGAAGCCGCCGCGTCGGTGGGCGGAGAACTCGGAATCGACATCCGCGTTCATGTCATCGGCCCGCGCCGGGCGGTGGTCGACCATACCGGCGACTGGGCACGGGCGTCCGAGATCCGGGATACCGGATGCCTCCTCGTCCGTCCGGACCATCACGTCGCGTGGCGGGCGGTCGACTTGGCCGACGACCCGGCGGGCGAGTTGAGGAGGGTTCTGCGGAAGGTTTTGGCGTGTTGACATCCCGTTCGAAAATTCGGCGGGAGACGCGACCGGGGGTCCGCCGGGGTATGCTTCGGGCGTCCGACGCCATCGATGCGATGGACGCTCGAAGGAAACGTTCTCGGCTTTGGCATCCTTGAATTCCGCTCCGCGGTTCCCAAGGCCGGAAAAACCGGAAGATTTGCGATCGTTTTGTGGCGAAGGGATCCCTTCTCGGGCGCGGCCGTTGGCTGTACTCGGCTTTGGCCGAGGAGGTGGCACCGAGTGCCACAAGTCGCCGAATCCGACGGAACGGAATGAATTGTCGGTGCTTGGGGCTCGGAACGCTCCGCGCTTCCGATGGTCTATCTGCAATGCGGCCACCTCTTCAGCAGTTAAAGAACAAATGAAGCTTTCGCCGCCATAAAATTTTTCTCGAAATTGCTTCCAAATTTATTCCTGCTCCCCAATGCGTCGTGATCAGGAGATGGCACGGGCGAATGGAAATGAATCAAAGTAACACACACGAACTCGGTCGAGATTCACGCCGATTGTCAAGTCGCCAATTTGTTAATTGCGGATTCAAAAAAGCCAAATTGTTATAAATATATTTTTAATCCCTCCCCGAACATCTCAATGAAATACCAATGATTATTGGAAAAGGAATATATCGCTTGTTTAGCCACCAGCAGTTTTTGATTCCGAGGTTTTCTAAAAAAATCCGAAGAGATTGACTGTTCGCCGCGGCTCTTCCAGCGTTCATTTCTTTGAGAAATTTTACGCCGCAATGAAATTTGTAAGGCTTAGGTTTCATCAATTTTTTGATAATGGATTTTCCGCCCAATCCCTCGTAATATTTCAGCTCAAAATCGAGACCAAAACGGTTGCTCATTAATTGGTGATCCGCCGAAAATCCAATTTTCGATCATCTTGTCGGGAATACCAATCCTTACTTCTGAAGTGTCGACCGCGGAACTCTGTGGGAATTCAAATAATTCCCGGGTCAATTCCTCGCTAGTCTTTCTCCTGCCTTCGCGATCGAACAAAATCACAAGTGGAGAATAATTCCAGAGAAACCTGCGGTGTGTCAATACACGTCTCCCGACGGCAGCCATTGTGGCATCTTTTCCGCTGCAATACAGCATCCGCACTGGAACGTCACTGCCGCAAACCTGCGACAAAAACTCTTGTTCAGTCTTGCCTTTGACGAGGAATGCTGGCTTAGGAATTTTCCAATATCCCTGAGATGTACATGTAGCCCAATCCAAAGCCGGTCTCTCTGATGGCGTCTCGGACTTCCTGGATATTTCGGGGGCGGCGAGTACGGGTTGCACCAGACTCCATGCGGACGACGATAATTTCGGATGGTTCCGCGAAATTCAACAATGTCTCGCTATGGGTAGAGACCAGCACGAATTTTTGTTCTTCCTCATCGCCTTCTTGTGGCGTGAAAATTTCTCGAAGTAAATTTAGAATTTCTCCCTGAATTGAGGGATGGACAAAATTTTCAGGCTCCTCAATTGCCGACACCAAACTATTGCCGTGGATTGCGGTTACCAGCGCGAGCCACTTAACTGTGCCATCGGATAGCAAATACATGGGCATTTCGAAAGTTCCACCTTGAGATTTCATGGAAAGGAAAACGGTCGCTGAATTTGATAGGACATCCTTTTCGACCCACAAATCCAAAACGTCTTCGTTTACCATTTTAAGGTACTCCACAATTTCAAAAAAAGTGTTGTCAGCGGGAATGGAATTAGAATCCGTGACATTCTCTTTGGGGACCAGGGTTGAATGATCGGTTGTTGCGGGTGGTTGAAAAATACTGCTTGCTTGGTACAGTGCGTAAAGTGTCGCCGTCAATCCCGCACCATTTTCATTTATTATAGATGGAATTGTGCTGTCTTCGCTTCTCTTCGCCACGCCTGGAACCACATTAAGCGTTTTATTTCGGCTGAAGTCAATAGTTACTTCACCAATACCCGTGAACAGAAATTCAAAAAATGAGATTATTGGTTTACCGGGATCATTCATTCTATTATTATTGAGAAGCGATATAATCAAATCACGAACAGACTGTTCTTCTTGCCGATCGAAACGATTATATGCGCCGGCTATGGGACCATTGATTCTGTCAATTTTCAGTTGTTCTATTTCATAGCTGCAAATTATTTTGTTGTCTTCGATGGTGGAGGATTGTTTTGCGTGGATATCCCATTCAGTTGCGTTCGACAGTAAATCGGAATTCTGCGATGTGGGGACACTTCGGAATTTGAGATTCTGACTTTCAAAATACACCACATCCAAAGTATCGGAGAAAACGATGGAGAATTCGTACTCGTATTGATATGATAGTTTGGAATTGTCTCTTTCCCCGGAATAGTTTCGGCGAGGGCCATCACCGAAAAATTTTGCGCTGATGGTTGTACACGGACCTGCCTTGCCAGACATTGAAAAGACCTCCCCAATTCCGCCGGATTTGTTGATGGCGCCGTTTACGGAGAGTTCAAAAATCTCCGACACAAATTCCAAAAATTGGAATATGTTTGTTTTCCCGGACCCATTCGGGCCAACCAAAATATTGACGCCCGGCTCTATATTGATCGAGCAATCCAGTAGTGACCGGAATCCATCGACTTGGATCGACCTGAGCATCTTCGTTCTCCCTGCAACTGTTCCGGCTTGCGGCCGAGTCATGTTTCATAGTTTCGCCAAACCCAATGGGCCGGCGGGTTTGAAGTGTGGGGGTGCCCCACACGGATTCTCGAGATGCTGGCGAGCTCAACATCTCAGCCATCTCCCGCCATGCCACGATAGCCTGACGGGGGGACCGTGGCAACCGTCGGGTCATCCGAACCGGAGACCAGAGGATAGCTTATCGCGCGCCTCGCGCCCCACTCTAGGCAGGCGGAGGACCGACGCACCCCGGAAGCGCAGGTCTCGGACAACACTATTCATCCCCCGTGAGCCACAACGGGTGCGCTCCGCGCGCCTCTGGTGGGCGGTCGCCAAAACTGCGGCTTCGGAGTCACACGGGCGGCCGGGGTCATCGTGGTCGGAAAGCATTCACTGGTGCCGGTCAAGTCCCGGCGGGCTGGTTCGGGGTGTCGCTCAACCTCCACTAGGCATTCTCCGACCGAGGTCGGAGAACGAATTCTCATGCCCTCGCAAAAAAGACGGGCGATTTCTGCACTTGCTAACTCCGGAGGCGCATGCGCGACCCGAAGCCACCGCCCTTGGACAACATCCGCGGGCCTTGTCAAGCCTCAAATGTCGATTTGTGGCGGCTCCGGCATCCCCTTGGCCGGGCCGGAAAAATTCGACCGTTGCCTCGTGAGACCGCCGGGCGGCGGGTCGGTGTTCCCGACTTCGCGGCTTCTCCGGCTGAGATGTGGAGCACGCAATCGACGCACGGCACGGATCGCGCGGGAGCGGTTCCTCCATGGACAGGCGGTTCCGTTTGTTTCGAAACAGCTCCGCTCAGGCCGCGCGTGGGCTCTTGAGAGTTAGACTGTACCGCATCCGGGGCGGGACTCGCACCGATAGCGCACGGGCTATTGTGCCCGACGATGCTCAGGGCGACACTAGCGGGATCGAAGTCACCTACCCGAGGCTTTTTCTACCGATGAGCGAATTTCTTGATCTTCGAATGGCTCGGTGTTGGAGGGAAGGGCGTCCCGCGACGGGCTCAGACGCTAACGCATTAGCACAGGGGTGCTGGAATGCGACCCAACCTTGCAACGCGGGCGGTGCGCGGTTGGCTCGAGGGGGTGGCGCTTCCATTTTCTCGTGTCCCCTCACGAAGAAGCGGGAGTCGCCACCAACGGAAGGCATGAACGATGTGGGGTGAGATGTCCCTCATGAATGGGTGCGGACAGAAATTTTTCAGGAAGGGAGGAGCAGCCGAGAGACTGCGTCGGAACTTAGGCACGGTCGGGGCCGCCGCGGATCTTGCCAGTTGCGGCGGGGGTGCGGGCCAGGCCGCGGGGCGGACGGAGGATATTTCTCCGGGGGTACGATCGGATACACGCGTGGTGATTGAGGTTGGCGCGCAAATCGACACCAACAGGCGTTCGTCCAGGCTGAAATGGGAGAACATTGGGCTACAGCGCGGTGGTCGAGGATGGCGAAAGGCGACAGCTTTCTGAGTTCGGATTGGTGTGCGACGCTTGAACCAGGGCGTTCATGGTTGAGCGGTTGGGGGAGTGGAAGATGTGGTAGTCGGAGTTACGCCGCCTGGAGGAGCGGGGGCACCGAGATGGGGACTTTCGTGATCGTGGCCAACTACGCTTTAGCAAAAGCCGCGCTGGGAGGAGATTTCGTTTTCTCCGGTCACGATGCGCTCATGGCACTGAACAATTCGATGACGTTCATCCTGCTTGACTGAATTCATATTTTCTTCGGATTTCAATAAATCGAATCGATTCCACGTCGGCAAGGGCCGGCGTGGTTGATGCTCTCTGGGGCCGCGGTGTGGCGGCGCACGACGGGGATTCATGCCCCGATGACCCTTCCACGCTCGAATGCGCATCCGACTACCCGAATCTGACTTCGCCTGAGATGCAATTTCTCAACCAAAAATATCGCCTTGCCGCTGTTCCGTTGTCAAAAGCCTTTTGATCCTTCCCGGTTGCGCCCAATTGCATGTGCCCTCCATACCGAACCCCTCCAAATACGCTGGAACGCCGCGGTTGAGTTCGTCGCGAATGCGCCTCGCGTCGCTTTTGGATTCCGCAGGGATATAGGAATGCATTGACTGATTCCCCTGCCATGCTCCATCGAGGACCACCGCCTTGAATTCGCGCCGGCCAAGAGACTCCCACGCGACTTTGTATCTGGTGAAGGAATATGGCCCCACCCCGAGAAGAGACCAATAAAATCCCTTGGAGACGCTCGCCCGCATGAGGACACCCTTGCGCTCCCTCATGGCGGATCCGTGACGCAGCAAATACTCTTCGACGCCCGGCAATTCCCGAACATGTTCTAAGCTCAATGGCCGGCCATTCCGATCGTGCAGGCAAAGGATGAATCTTCGCCGCTTGCGCCTTCCCGGATCGAATAGATCTCCCCCCATCAACGGAAACACGAATTCCGTGGAGACGCGAAGTTCCTCTCCATAACCGTTAACGAACGATTCGATTTTCGGAAGCTCGATTCCGTCGCCGGACGCGCGTTCAAGGATGAACACCTTGTTGAGCCCGCCCGTGTTCATGCCTTGCCGCGGAATTTGCTTCGGAGTCACCTTAATCTGGGTGTCCGCCATGTCCGGCCCGTGGTTGACCCGCATCGACCACGCGCCGCCGCCTGACGACACTTCGCAGGAAACGCGTCGCTCGCGGCCTTCATCGATCTTGATTAGCGGAATTTCGCGCATTTGCGCGGGGGCGGCGCACAACGCTGCCGCGCCATACCGGGTGGAAACGCCGTCGAACACTGCCCCGTTTACGAAATCAAGAATTTCCAGGACCGAAAACACGTTCGCGCCTCCGGGGAGTGGGCGGAAATTTTTGTTCGCGTCTTCGTTGAAGAAGAGCGACATTGGCGAAAAGAAGCATCCGAAGCCTCCTCCCTTCACATGATCCTTCATGCACTTCATGATGATCAGCGAGGCGAAATCGACGCGGCTTCCACCGAGAAGAACGCGCCTCTTGTTGGTCACGAGGCCGTGCTCCATGAAGGCGCACTTCGC
>JANQKA010000754.1 GCA_028281405.1 Hasllibacter sp.
CGGTTTACGAAAATGTTCGGCGTCCTTCAGCGATTCGCGTTGACCTTCACGCGGCCCGCTCAACCGATTCGATAAAGTCCGACGACGCCCAATTCCGCCGCGGACGGCGGTGGGATTCAGGGCGGGGCGCCGACGGCGCGCCCGGCGCCGTCGGGCTTGGGCAGGGCCGCGTGGGCCGCGGACACCTCCGACAACCGGGCCGCGACGGCGGCGCCGGGGGGGCTCGGACGCCGGGTCGAGAGATCCACGTGGATCAGGAAATGCTCGCCCGTGGCGATCGCCTCGCCGTCCTTGAGCATGTTGTGGAAAAGGTGGAGTTTCCCGCCCTCGGCCGCGACGACCTGGGTTTCGACCCGGATCCGGTCGCCGGCGAGCGCCTCGCCGAGGTGCCGGATGTGGGTTTCCACCGTGAAGTAGCTTCCTCCGCCGGCCACGTAGGCGGCGTCGCACCCGGCCAGTTCCAGAAACCTGTCCGTCGCCTGGCTGAACGCGGTCAGATACCGGGCCTCGTTCATGTGGCCGTTGTAGTCCGTCCAGTCGAGGGGCACGGCCCGGTCCTGGGTGTTCAAGGGCCCCGCGATGTCACCCGGGTCCAGCGGCAGTCGCGCGTCCACGCGGTTGAGGTGCGCTCCCGCGGCGTGGTTCCGCTCCTTGAGTCCGCGGAGGATGGAGACGAGGCCGGCGTCGCGGATTTTCATGAGATCCTCGATGCTCCGGCCGCCGGACTGGGCGTCGGATTGGCCCGCGATTTTTTCGACCAGGGCGTCGTCGAGTTCGGGCACGTCCATGAGTTTGGTCCAAGGCCACTTCAAAGCGGGCGCGAACTGCTGGATGAAGTGGCGCATTCCGGCCCGGCCGCCGCCGAGGCGGTATGTTTCGAACAGCCCCATCTGCGCCCAGCGCAGCCCGAACCCCATTCGGATGGCCTCGTCGATCTCCTCCGTCGTCGCGACGCCGTCCTTGATCAGCCAAAGCGCCTCCCTCCACACGGCCTCGAGGAACCGGTCGGCCACGTGGGCGTCGATCTCGACGCGGATTTTGAGCGGGAACATGCCGACGCCCTCGAGGACGGGCGCGGCGCGGTCGAGGGTGGCGGCGTCGCCGACGAGTTCGACGAGCGGGAGCAGGTAGACCGGTTGGAACGGGTGGGCGACGATGACCGGCCTGTCGAGGGCCGCCGAGAGTTCGGACGGTTTGAATCCCGACGTGGATGAGGCGATCACGGCGTCCGGTCCGGCCGCCGGAGCGATTTGGGAGAACACGCGGCGCTTGAGATCGAGGCGTTCGGGGACGCTTTCCTGGATCCAGTCGGCCCCCGCGACCGCCTCGGCGATGTCCGCGCCGACGCTCAGGGCGCCTTCCTTCGGCAAGGGGCGGTCGTAGAGGCCGGGCAGGGAGCGCCGCGCGAGGTCCAGAACGGCGGCGATCCCCGCCTCCGCTCCGGGGTCGGGGTCGGCCACCGCGACGTCCCACCCCATGGTCAGGAAACGGGCGGCCCAACCGCCGCCGATCACTCCGCCTCCGATGAGGGCTGCCTTCATGGTGAATTCCCCAAATTTACCGCGAATCGCTTCCGGAGCGGCGCGCGTCCAGGTGAACGGCTTCGCCGGGGCCGGTCGGAATCCCGTTCCACGTCCCCGGCCTCCGCTCCCGTTGCGCCCTTCCGGAT
>JANQKA010000719.1 GCA_028281405.1 Hasllibacter sp.
ATGGGATTCGGACGGCCCCCTGCTTGGGTCGGCCCCTCGTCCCGTCCGGTCCGCCGATTTCGGCATCGTCCCGCTTGGCGGAGTTAGGCGTCCTCCCGCGGCGGCGCAAGCCGCCGACGGAGATGCGCGGCGCCGCGGCGCCGCGGCGGAGCCTCGAATTCCCCCCCACCGCGCTTCTCCCCGAATCGCATCCACCGGCGTTCATCCCTCCGGCGCCGCTTCCGGGGTTCCAGGGCGACGGGTCGCCGAAGGTTTGTTGATTCGGGGCATCACTGGATCGATGACCGCGCGTGAGTGACGCGGCGAAGATCCGGAGGGGCGACGAACCGTCCAATGTTCCGGTGCTCCGGCGTCGCCCCCGGCGTACGGCGTTCAAAGATTCCCCTTGCCCGATGGAGCGGTGGCGGGGCGTCGGCGAACGCGAAAACCTCCGGGGGAGGCGGTCTCCGAAACGGCCGAAATTTCGACATCCCGCGAGCATGGCTAAGACCCGCCCACGCCCAGCGACCGCCGCGCCGGTCGTGGCGGACCCGTCCGCGGGCGGACACCCAAAGCGCGGTTATCGTTCGAACCGTCTCCGGAGCATGCTTTGGATTTCGCCCGCGAAATCACCTGTCCGCGTATCAAGCCGCCATGAAGTAAGGCGCATCCGAGTCGAGAATCGCGGGGCGATGCAACTGGTTGTTCGCCAGTTGCGTGGACACCGTCCGCTCGCTGACCAAGAATTCCGCGGCGGCGTCCTCGATGGCGCTTTCGGAATAATCTCCGTCCAGAAACGAAGCCAGGGAGTCGATCGGGCACAGGAATTCGGCGGCGAAGGCGCGTTGGTACTTCTGCCGGGCCGTTTTCGAATCCGTCAACGCGAACCAAGGGTCGCCGTCACGCTCGATGGAGTCGACATAGCCTCCGACCAAGCGGGCCATTTCGAAGCGCCGGGCCACCGGGTGACGCTTTCTCGCCACGATACGGATGCGGCCATCATCGATCCGGCCGGCCACGGAGGCCGGAAGCCGACCACCCGCCGACGCATCCTCGAGCACGCGCCGACTTAGTCCAAGAACATCCGCCAGAAGATCGTTCCCAACCGCCCCGTCGGAAGCGGCACCGATCATTCCCCGCAGGGCGGCCGCGTCCGCCTTGGCCCTCCTCCGAGGCCCGTGAGTCGCGGCGGAACTTGGCAGCTTCGGCACCTTCGGTTCCGCATCGACCCCGGGCAATTCGAAGAGCGCCTTTATCGACGTCGGTCCCTTGCCGTCCCACAACGATCGAACCGCGGCGAGTTCCGCCAGAACGTCCTCGCCATTGCGCTCCTCGATCGCCATCAGTTCCGAGAGAATCCCCTCGGGACACTCCTCGGGGTCGAAGCCGAATTGAGCCTCGATCCGGCGCTTTCGCCCTTCGGCGGGGTCGGCGCTTTCGGCCATGATCAGCGACCATTCCTGTTCAAGCTCAGAGTTCTTCCGCCCCTTCTCGTTCAACCTGTCGACAATCTCTTCGATGAAGGTCCGGCAGGTCTCGGTGAATGAACGCATGGGGATCGCGACGGGTCTCGCCATTTTGGTCAGGTACCGAACCGATTGCGCGGGATGATGGGGGAGCGGCTCCGAGTGGACATTCATTACTTCGCGGTCGGTCGCGAACATGACCAGCGGCCACACGTAACCGTGCCCCGCGGCGCCAATCTCATGGCACATGCGCCAATCCGTAGGGGGGCGGAAGGCGCATACCGGGAGAATCTCGTGATGCAGACGCCACCAGGACGAGACCATCCAGATGGCAAGCGGGTAGGTGGAGACGAGAACTTCGTCCCGGGGGGAATTCGACCAGATGTCAACGTTCTCCGTCAGGCATTGATCACCAAGCGTAATCTTGAGGCTCGCGGCCGTCGCATGGAGATCGGGATCCGGCTCGTCACCACTCTCCCAGCTCAGATCCAAGCGGAAATCAGTCATTTGTAGTTCTCCCAAGTTCCAAAACGCCCCACCGAAGCTGGTCGCCCCGTTTAAATGGGTAGCCGTGATTGCCACCGGTTCCATCGCATCGCGTCGGGTCTCCAACACCTTGCCTTCCCCGGAACCGCCCAGACCAAACCGAACCGGTCTCACCCCACTAATCGCGGACGGCTCCGCTCCGCAACCCTTCGCGCGGCAAGGCCGGAGCCTCCTTCCCCTTGAAAATTCCACGGCGCGACTCGAGAAAATCCACCGGCGGGAGTCCGCGGGTGGCTTCATGCCGCAGTCGTCCGGTGGACTCTTGCGCCGCGGATTCCCGGAGCACTTCACCCTGCGGGGCATCTCAATGAGACTTGCCCGCGAGACGCTCCCCAGGAGCCAAGCGCCTGTTCGTTCGGTTTCTCTGTCCGGTCAAGGCAAATATACAGGGATCCCACCGGGTTCGGCGGAAAGTCCGCGATCCATTGGACGGCCGCAACAGGTTTCACCAGATTTTATCGGGTATCCGTGACGAAGGGCGGCCACCACCACTCGATGTTCCGAACCGCGAGTTGGCGGGGGCGGCCGGCGCCATCCGCCCATCACCGAGGTGATTCGGCCTCTCGACCTCACATTTCTCCGCGGCGCACCGAACTTGGTCCGGTTGAAGCCCCCGCCGCATCCCATACCTTGGACACCGCCCCGCGGCGCTAGAAACGGCACGCGAAGGGGCGGGCGCCGGGCCGCGCTCCCGCCGTTCGCGCACGTGACGAACCGCACTCCGACAAAAGCCACGGGAACCGCGCTTGTCCCGGGGGACAGCCGCGAATCCGACCAAAATGCAACAAACATCCCTGGTCGGAGCGGCCGCGAATCACTCCCCGTCCATCGACCCGTGGACGGCGAACGCCTCCAATTCCGCGTCCCGGGCCTCGATCATCCGGTAGGATTCGCGGACCCCCGCTTCGGTCAATTCACGCTCCACCACGAGAAGCGTGTTCGGGTCCGCGTCGGCGCAGAGTTCCATCATTTGCGCGATCTCCTCGGCGGCGACGGGCCGCGCGGCCTCCTCCGACGGCGCTCCGTACACGGAGACGAAGTGCCGGGCGAGATTGCCCGTCAGGGCCTCGACCTCCGCCGATTCGATTTGCGCGACC
>JANQKA010000740.1 GCA_028281405.1 Hasllibacter sp.
GCGCATTCCTCCCGCATCCTGCGCGACGCCCGCGGTTGGGAAAAACCGTCCGACCACGCGCCCGTGTTCGCCACCTTCGATCTTTGAACGCGCCGCCAAACGCTGAGACGCGAAGTTCGCGCACGGCACGCGGAACCGATGCCACTGACTGGAACGCCGCCTGCAAGGGCCGCCGCCTCGATCACATCTGGGCCACTTCCGACATAGCGGAATCGGCGCATTCCTCCCGCATCCCGCGCGACGCCCGCGGTTGGGAAAAACCGTCCGACCACGCGCCCGTGTTCGCCACCTTCGATCTTTGAACGCGCCGCCAAACACGGAGACGCGAAGTTCGCGCACGGCACGCGGGACCGATGCCACCGACTGAAGCGCCGCCGACAAGGGCCGACGCCTCGATCACTTCCGGGCCACTCCGGACATCGCGGAATCTGCGCACTCCTCCCGCATCCCGCGCGACGACCACGGCTCTGGAAACCGACCGGCCACGCGCCCGTGTTCGCCACCTTCAATATTTGAACGCGCCACCTGACGCGGAGTCGCGGAATTCGCGCACGGCACGCGGGACCGATGCCACCGACTGGAACGCCGCCGGCAAGGGCCGACGCCTCGATCACATCCAGGCCACTCCGGGCAACGCGGAATCGGCGCATTCCTCCCGCATCCAGCACGACGCCCGCGGTTGGGAAATACCGTCCGGCCACGCGCCCGTGTTCGCCACCTTCGATCTTTGAACACGCCTCCAAACGCGGAAACGCGGAGTTCGCGCTCGGCACGCGGGACCGAAGCCATCGACTGGAGCGCCGCCGACAAAGGCCGTCGCCTCGATCACATCCGGGCCACTCCGGACATCGCGGAATCGGCGCATTCCTCCAGCATCCCGCGCGACGACCGCGGCTCTGAAAACCGTCCGGCAACGCGCCCGTGTTCGCACCTTCGATCTTGAACGCGCCGCCTAACGCGGAGACGCGGTGTTCGCGAACGGCACGCGGGACCGATGCCACCGACTGGAGCTCCGCCGACGAGAACCGCCGCCTCGATCACATCCGGGCCACTCCGGACATCGCGGAATCGGCGCATTCCTCCCGCATCCCACGCGACGACCGCGGCTCTGAAATCCGTCCGGCCACGCGCCCGAGTTCGCCACCTTCGATCTTTGAACGCGCCGCCAAACGCGGAGACGCGTAGTTCGCGAACGGTACGCGGGACCGATGCCGCGCCGCGCCGTCAGCGGCGTGAGAGTCGGCTCCGACGGGCGAGGGGAATCCAACCGGCCAAGGTCATGTCCCCGCCCTCGCTGCAGCGCCCCCGGATGGCGCCGGGCTCCCGCGGGCCGCGGCCATGCCACCTCCCCCGGTGCCGGCGTCGGGCCGAAATCTGGGCGGGAAATTTGGAATCCCCGCTTGCGCGGAGCGGGATTTTTCCGCATGCGGTCAGACCTGAATGGGAGGATCCAAATGAGTGGAAATGGTGGCTGGCGTCCGCTCCCCGATTCCGTGGGCGAACACGCAGAGGAATTCCGTTCGCGGCTTGAAAAGATGAGGAGAACCGCCCAAGGGGACGATGAGGATCTCATACGCGTGGCCGCGACCGACCTCGCCGACTACATGAAGTCGAACGGGCTTCACAAAATATTCCCCGCCCTCCACAAAGCCCTCCGCGCTTGCGATTACCGCGAGATATTCACCAACATCGCGCGCGCCATCGGAAGGTATTGACCGCCTCAACAGGTCGTTTCCCGACACCCTCGACCTTTTGGCCGAACAATTCGGCTCCGATCAGGGAATCCGATTCCGGATTCCCGGAACACCGAATCGGAGGGGCTTCGTCCCCATCGGGTTTCCTTCGCGCCCTATGTGACACGGCGTGGCCATTATCCGGTGTGACCCGCCGCTCTCCGAACGCTACCACGCCTCCCGAGCATCCCGTCACGCCGGAGTCCCGCCGTTCAAGATCAAGCTCTTCAAGACCGACCCCTTCGCCGATTTTGCCCAAGGCGGGCCGGGACGCCCTTCTCCCGCGAACGGGCCACCGCTTCGAGTGCGCAGGGGCGGAAAGGTGCCGCGATGACTCCAGCCGCGCCACATTGACGCGGGTGAATTCATGCGGCCAACGGCCGCGGCGAGGCGGGACACCACATGATAATTGCGCGGGCGCGTCCACAACGACGCCCTGTCCACGGTGATTCTCCTCATCGTCGACCACGCCGCCACGGAATCGCCCCATCCCCCACCGAAAGTCGCGCCAGGGCCTCACCCGCCAAGGAAACCGGCGGCCGAGGGGGCGACATCGACCGCTTCCATCACACCTCCGATTCTCTCCACCACTCCCGAAGGCGCGAGGGTCAACACCGGTCGGGGCCGCCCAACGTCCGCGTGGACGTCATCGACCGCTTCCCGGCACACATCCGAATCACTTCACGCCTCACGAAGGCGTGCCAGAGCATCGCTGGCCAAGGGAACCCAACGGCCACGGGGACGCCATGTAACGGGCCCGCCCCGCCCCCGAATCACTTCTTCCCCCCAGGGGAGCGCCGGAGCGGTGCCCACCGAGGCAACCCGACGGCCTCGGGACCGCCATCGGACGCGCCCAACACCGAATCACCCGATCCCTCCCGAAGGGCGCGCCGGAGAAACACCCGCGGGGCCGCCCAACGGCCGCGCGGACG
>JANQKA010000749.1 GCA_028281405.1 Hasllibacter sp.
GGCTTCCGCGTCCCCGAACCGCAACCGCTCGATGTTCTGCAGGCGATCGGTGCCCTCGTCGCCGGCGTCATCCCCGTCGGTGTCGCGCACGACGTAGACAAAAGCCGCCTCGCCGTCCTGGTAGACCACCACCCTCGTGATCGAGTAGCCATCCGCTCCCCCCGAAAAAACCGCGGTGTCTACGCCCTCGCCTCCGTCGATCGTGTCGTCGCCGCCGCCGCCGTCGATCGTGTCATCACCGGTTCCGCCGTCGATCGTCTCGTCGGCCACGCCGCCGATGATCGTGTCGTCGCCGCCGCCGCCCTCAATGAACATGACTCCATCGCCCCCGGTCAGGGAGTCGTTGCCGTCGCCGCCGGTGAGCGTCATGCCGTCGGCCGACAACATCCCGGTGCCGCCACCGCCATTCCCGCCGCCGCCATTGCCGCCGCCGCTGGCGCCTCCACCGCCACCGCATCCGGCCAGCGCGGCCGCGGCCCCCAGCATGCCGATGGTGGCCCGCGCGTTACGCGGCCGGGTCATGTCCCAAGACGGCCGTCCAAGCCGTGCGTTCGGTCGGAATTCCTCAGGAAAGAACAGCATTGGCCGCATCCTCGTAGGTTGTGTGGATTGTCATTTCGGTTGGAAACCCGTAAGGTTCCCGGTGATGGACCCAAGTTCCCCGGTTCCCCGAGGATATGGTGGGGCGACCTCCGGGCCGCCGGAATTCGGGTGTCGTGCCGCCGTGAAAGGAGGGCTCGGGGAGTGTCGGAACTCGGTCCCCCCGCCGGAAGGCACGCGCTCGGGATGCCGGCGGGTGGGGTCGTCGCGCCACGGAGGACGGCTCTCTGGATTCGAATATGTTTCCGAGACGAACGGGACTTACCGCCGTCCTTGGGCGACCCGCTCCGATGATGAAGAGAACATGTCCCTTCGGCTCGGGTCGCCGAGATCGCGCGACGGTTTGGTTGGTCGGGATTTCCGAGTACGGGAAGCAAGGAATTACGCCGGGCCAGTCTTCGCCCAGGGTTTCGGAGAAGCCTCCGGACGTGAGGCCAAGTCGGCGGGCCTGCCCCCCCCCCCAATTTTTGGGGCGAGGTGACTGATCCGGAGCCCGCGCGGGGGCCCGGCAAGCATCCTCCCACAGCGTCACGAGGGGATGAACGAACCCCATGCCGCCGACCCTACGCGGGCCACCGCCATTCATCGAGACCGTCGCGTCCATCACCGCGTCCCCCACCATTTCCTCCTTGACGGACACGATCGTCCACCACCCTTCCTCGGAACGGATGCCACACAATCCACCATCGCGCAACCCAGGTTTATCGTCGTTGTGGACGGGAGACAGGAGCGCCCCCGTCACGGCGGCGCTTCCCCCGAGACTCGGGAGGCCATACGACATTTCGACGCGGAGGGAAAGCACCGGGAGCGATTCGCGCGGTGGGTGATCGAACACGCGCCGCAATCCTTCCTCGAAAGACCTCGCCATGCACGAAACCGTCACGTTCATCACCGGCCCCCCGCTTCCGCCATGACAGACTCCATCCGCCCCACGCCCCAGGAAAGGAAGGCCCGACCACGCCGAGCGGCGCGTTTTGGACGCCAAAATATTCAAGGGCCAAGGGACGGTACCGCGCAATCCAACTTCGCGCAGCCATTCGTCGTCCAAGGATTCTTTCACATGGAACCCTTCGCCACCGTTCCGGGGACGAACCACCAAGGCCCGATTCCTCCATCGCCACCAATTCACACGAAGCCGAGTCCCCCGTCGCCCCCGAGGACGCGCGCCCCACGCGAATCACGGTGACCAATGGCGCTTCTTCCTTTCATGCAGCGGATTCTGGCCTCGTCCGCGGGTCGCGGACTCGGCGAAGTTCGCCGGCAATCCATGTCCGCATCCGTACACAGCGGCTCGCAAGGCCGAATCCTTCCCGGGACCGGGGCGCTCCAAGGCGAAACAAAGTACAAAAAACCGGAGGTATCTTCCACCAATATCCCGATTCGGACGCCGTCGCATGCTGCGAAATCGGGTTGTGGGCCGCTCCTTGATTCCCGATCGTGCTGATTCGAAGCCGATTCGTCCCCCCGTCCCTCACATAATTCGCGATGGACGAGGGCGTGATATAACGCGCGACGGGACCGGAGCGGAATTCGGGAAGATATTGCCGTGCGATGTTCCGGTGGACGCCCTCGGTCGTTCCGGCAACCCCGGCTCGTGAGGCGCCCCTGCCACGGATCCAGAATCGCGGCCAGATCGAGCATCGCCATCGACGGCCCACGGGCGCGAACATTCACCCGCGCGGTTGACGATGAACAGATGCGCGTCCAGAATCCGAGAGGCGGTCGATGTCCCCCACCCGCCAAGCCCAAGGAGGGATATCCGCCCAGACCCCGGTTACGGTGCCTTCCCCGGCGTGACCGCCGGATCGTTGCCCGTACGCCGGCGACTTGGGCGTGAACACGACACAGGTTGACGGCGGTGGTAGGCATCCATCGGCGACCATGTCGAAATCCAAGTAGCTTGCGTTACCGATTCCATCAATCCTCTTTCGCTCTATTCGACGGTCACCGACTTGGCGAGGTTTCTGGGCTGGTCCACGTCCGTGCCCTTCGCCACCGCGGTGTGGTAGGCGATGAGCTGGGCCGGCACGGCATACAGGATCGGCGCGAGATCGGGGGCGACGGTGGGCATGACGATGACCCGCCAGACGCCGTCCGAAGCCGCCTCCTTCCCCGCTTCGTCGGTGATCAGGAGAACGCGGCCTTGTCGGGCCATCACCTCCCTCATGTTCGACACGGTCTTGTCGAACAGCTCGTCGGAGGGAGCGAACACGACCACCGGCGTGCGGCC
>JANQKA010000750.1 GCA_028281405.1 Hasllibacter sp.
GGACGAGGGGCGCGACACCCTGACCAACGTTGAATATTTGCGGTTCACCGGAACACCGAACAACGTCTTTTCCGACAGCGGCATCTCCGACGATGTCGATCTTTCCACCATAACCGCCGATGACCCCGGCGCGATATTCCGGGCGTCGGGAGTTGATGGAACATCGTCCTCGTCTATCATTCTCGGCGGGAATAATTGGGATACCGCGATTGCCGCTCTCAATGCGACGGACTGGTTCACTGGAGGGGGGACCGGAGTGACTTACACGCTGTCCGCCACAGGTAACAGCGGTTTGACCATGAATGCTCAGGGTCAATTCACAGGCTCCCAGCCGACAGTGACCGCGGGTACGTCTTTAACCGCCGTTTTGACGGTGACGGCGTCCAACGTCAACTCCGCGACTTGGGACGATCTCGTCCATGTCCATACGCTGACAGTGGAGAATCAGACGGCGGCCATCTCGGTGAGCGCCACAACTCCGCTGCCGGACATCCACGTCGACTCCGGAGTGCCAATCGGAGGCGTCGATATCACAAGTGCGTTCGACAACGCAACAGGCGCGACGTTCGACAATCCGGACAACGAACTGCCCGGCAGCATGACGCTCAGCCAGGCCGGTGTGCTATCGGGCACGATCAGCTCAAATAAAAGTAACATCACCATCAGCGCGAGCAGCGAGCTCGGAGGCTCTGAAATGGATACTTTTTCTTTCAGGACACTCGGGAACGGGCCAACCATAACGGGGCAAGGCCAGAATGACTTGATTTTCAACAGGGCCGTTGGAAGTTCCACCAACAACTCCGGCGACGACACCATCAATGGTGGAGGAGGCGGCCGGGACACGGTGGTTTACCGCGGAAGCCAAATCGATTACAGAATCACGCGGGAAGGCGGTACAGTGGTAGTCGAGGACACGTCCCCCAGCGGCACCGATGAAGGGCGCGACACGCTGACCAACATCGAGTATCTGCGGTTCACCAAAACCTCGGGCGGCGGCAGTTTTTCCGCAAGCGACATCGGCGATGATGTCTTGGTTTCCGGCATTACCTCCGCGGCACCCGGTGCTATATTCTACGGATCGACGAACGGAACTTCGACTTCGGCTTTGGATTTGCTCACTGATGACTGGACTTCTCCAGGTATCGACGCGAGCGCATGGTTCAGGGGAGGCGGACCCAACGTGACATATGAAATTTTAAGCGCCACTTCGTCCGTTGGGGGTGTCACTTCCGACTTGATGGTGGATTCCAACGGCGTTATCACCGGGACGAACGCGCCGACATTGGCGGCGGGGACGAACGCGACCATCACATTGATGGTGGCGGCGTCGAACGTCAATGGCCAAACTTGGGACAATCTTGTCCACACCCACACGCTTAACTTGTCGCGATCGGAACCCCCGGTGGATCTTAAGAAAGTGGCCGGATTGCAAAACGAAGATGTGACGGCAAGGGATAATATCATCGCTTTCAGCGGGCAAAGCGGCGATATCAATTTGACGAGCTGGTTTTCGGACCCGAATGGAGGTAACCTGACATTTACCGAAGACTCCTCGCGCAGTGATATTTCCATTTCCAGTGATGTGATGACGATAAATCCTAATGAGGGCGGTGTCACTGCCTCCTTCAATCTGACGGTCACCACCACTGGCGGCACTTCGATTACACACCCTCTTGGGTTTAACTATCGAAGTAATCCCGCAGATGGTGCCAAGATCACTGGAACCGCGGGCAATGATTTGATTTTCCACGACGATTATGGCGATAACCTTAGGATTGTGGATGGAGCCGGGGGACTGGATACATTCAAATTCGATCAGGATTTGTCTGAATTCCGAATCACGCGCGACTCGAGCAACAGAATCAGGATATCGGATGATGAGGAAGATGACTCTGTGGGCGGCGCCACGTTTGAAAACGTGGAATTGGTCGTTTTCGGCGACGGAACTGAGATCGTTACGAAAGCACCGTCCGACACCACGACTGGCCGAATTGGGGAGGGGGTCGTAATCGGATTGGCGGACAATACAAGCGCGGAAACGCTGACGAGCGCCAACGTCGGTGCCGGGTACACGAACTTCTTCTACGGCGGTGGCGGGACCGGAATTCACAACTTCAACCTGCAGACCTCCAAAAACATCATTCAGTTCATCGAAGCCGGCGAGGCCACGGCAGCGACCAACAACAAGACGACGATTACCGGATTCGACTCGGATGACCGGATTTATTTGGCTGAAGAAATATCGGGTCAGTTTAGGGTCGTTTCCGGCGTCAAAGGTGACAACGACGTCGTGGTGTCCAATGGGTCAACCTTTCAATTGACAATGAATTGGCATAATTCAATTGATAATCTGTTTGATAATTTCGTTTACCTTGATACCGGTACGGGCGTCAGCGTGATGCCGGGTCAGCCACGTCTGCCGGATCAGCAGCTGACTCCGAGGCCCGCACCGCAAGGGATCACCGACTTTTTCGCGGACGACGGGGATTTCTCGGCCAATTCCGGTCACGCCGACGACAGGAACTTGGATGTTGACAACGGATTCGCCGATTCCGCGATGGAGTGGGAGCCGGAGATGGTCCATTCCGGCGACGTGGATGTTTTCTCATCGGGCGGCTACTTCTAAGCGAATGGAGCGACCCGGCGCGGGGACATCTCCCGGGGCGCGGGGGATCTCCGCGCCCGGTGGAGTGGACGGTGGCCGACTGCCCGCACGATCGGTGGGGGAAGTGGTGTGGCTTTTTCCGGGGGGTGGACAAGGAGGCGCGGCGCGGGGCTTGGAGTGTATCCCGGATACGGATGCCGGGTTATCCCTGAGCGAGGCGGCGTGGCGCGCGCCCGGAGCGTTTTCAGATCCAGATGCCGGGCGGCCGGGATAGGTTCTTACGTACGGCGGCGAACCGGGCCTCCGAGGTCATCCTTGCTCCGGAGGGAGGCTGTCCGCGATTAAGAAGGACCACCGCGCGGTTGCCCGGGCATCGGGAACGCCGCGTTCGAGTTCGGCGTGGGCGGCAATTCGGGCGGGATTCGGTTTTGACGTGTTCCGTGCATTGGCCCAGGCTTGTCCGGGGCCGGTGGCCGCCCAACTACGCTAAACCCATATGAATCGCACCGCGGCGGGGATTTCGCGGATGCGGAGTGGGTAACGTGTGTTGCCTCCCCTCCGGCGGAGAGCCATTCGATTGGTGGATCCGTCGAACCGATGCCCACCGGAATATCCGATCGAAATATCCGCTTTTTTCGGCGCGGGCATGACGAGGAGACGGGCGGCGGAGGGTTGGGGGCTTACGCAAGTGCGGTGGAACGAGAGCGGCGGAAGTGTTCCGTTGGCACGGGCGATTTCAATTTCGCCTTTGATATACTCCCGGATAAGTCGGCTCCGTGTCGTTGACGGCGAAGCGGTGGCGGAACCACATGAGGTCCGCCGAGAAAATTGGGATTCCGACACAATCACGTTAGCCTGGGCAATCCGGGGATGCTGGGCCAATCCAGGGCCGCCCCGGGTCGGCGCTCCGATTCTCCCGTCCATTGGTCCGGCGTCTCCGTCCCCGATTGGATTCAAGTGCCCCCGGAGTTCCCGGGGGGGAGGCGCCCCAGGTCGCCCGGCAAACACGGGAATCGGTGCCTCGGGACTTCGCGCGATCGCCGCGCCCCGTCGGTGGATCGTAGCCTCCATTGATTCAGCCTCGGCGGATTGGCTTGGTGTGGGCGTCTCCCCGTAAGGTGCGCGACCGCATCCGAATCGTTGCGAACGACGGGGTTGTCCCCGGGAAGATAACTTTTCCGTCCGGTTTTCGCTTGGGATCCTCGATGTCGCGTCCTTCGCCTTCACGCCCCTCATTGGCTCCACCCGGACACCGAGATGTGAAGCCTCCGGTGCCGGATACAACGCGTCGATCATCGCTCGGCCTCCGGGCCATGACCCGCCAATCCATGGAATAGGGTCAAGACTTCCCTCAAGGCACCAAATTCATCTTTTCTCATCCACAGGTAATCCTCCGCCTCCTCGACTGTGATGGCCGGCGGAACCCCGGAGCATTCCATTCGCCGGGCCGGGATAGAACCCGACGGTTCGGCGCGATTTGGTTTGACCGGCCAACGGTCCCAATATTCGATCAGTGGCTTGGCGGCGTTTGTGGGGTGATTGTGCCGCAACCCTCCCGTTCCCGCCGCTTCCTTCCCCCGCGGATGTCCCCACCGCCTCCTGTGATCGCGCGACCGACCGTGCCGATTTCGATCGTGTCGCAACCCTTTTCGGCCGCAATGCGCGCGGGAGTCGCGACTTGGGCGCCGATCACCCGATCGCCGCGGTTGAGGGGAGGAAATCCCGTCAAGGAATAGGACTGTTTGAAGTCGCGGTGATTCACCCTTCCGAATCGACTTGGCCTCCGAGGCTCCATCCGGACGGCGAAGGCTTCACACCCAATCCGTTCGGCGAATTCAGCGCACGCCGCGCGGTCGCGTATTCCTCCACCGACTCTGCTCCCGGGCTGAAATGGATCGTCCGCCGTCAAAAGCGGCACGGGACGCGGATTTCCAGGCCCGCGTCCGCGACCAACGCGCGCCCGGGCGAACGAAACAGACGGGCAAGGCCACGACCGGAAGAAACGCGACGACCCGCCGGGCGCGCGGGTGAAAGATTGCGCCCTCCGGTACGCGGAGCGGGTATTACGACAATCGGCAACGCCCCCGAACGGAGCACGGCCGAGAGCACGTCGACCCCGACACATCGCCCGCCGGGCGCACGGGTGAAAGGGTGCGCCTTCCGGCACGCGGAGCGGGTATTCCGACAATCGGCCACGCCCCCGAACGGAGCACGGCCGAGAGCACGTCGCCCTCGACACATCGCCCGCCGGGCGTGCGGGTGAAACGGCGCGCCCTCCGGCACGCGGAGCGGGGATTCCGACCACCCGCCACGTGCCCGAACGGAGCATGGCCGAGAGTACGGCGCCCTCGACGCCTCCCCCGCAGGGCGCGCGGGTGAAAGGGTGCGCCCTCCGGCACGCGGAGCGGGTATTCCGACCACCCGCCACGCGCCCGAACGGAGCATGGCCGAGAGTACGGCGCCCTCGACGCCTCCCCCGAAGGGCGCGCGGGTGAAAGGTTGCGCCTTCCGGCACGCGGAGCGGATATTCCGACCACCCGCCACGCGCCCGAACGGAGCACGGTCGAGAGTACGGCGCCCTCGACGCCTCGCCCGCCGGGCGCCCGGGTGAAATGGCGCGCCCTCCGGCACGAAGAGCGGGGATTCCGATTACCCGCCACGCGCCCGAACGGAGCACGGCCGAGAGTGCGTCGTCCTCGACGCCTCCCCCGCAGGGCGCACGGGTGAAAGGGCGCGCCCTCGGGCACGCGGAGAGGTATTCCGACCACCCGCCACGCGCCCGAACGGAGCACGGCCGAGAGTGCGTCGCCCTCGACTCATTGCCCGCCGGGGGCGCGGGTGAAAGGGTGCGCCCTCCGGCACGGTGCGCCTTCCGGCACGCGGAGCGGGTATTCCGACTATCGGCCACGCGCCCGAACGGAGCACGGCCGAGAGTGCGTCGCCCTCGACTCATCGCCCACCGGGGGCGCGGGTGAAAGGGTGCGCCCTCCGGCACGCGGAGCGGGTAATCCGACCACCTGCCACGCGCCCGAACGGAGCATGGCCGAGAGTACAGCGGCCACGACGCCTCCCCCGCCGGGCGCGCGGGTGAAAGGTTGCGCCCTCCGGCACGCGGAGCGGGTATTCCGACTATCGGCCACGCGCCCGAACGGAGCGCGGTCGAGAGTACGTCGCCCTCGACACATCGCCCGCCGGGCGCGCGGGTGAAAGG
>JANQKA010000833.1 GCA_028281405.1 Hasllibacter sp.
TTGGGGTCGACGTTGGTGTCGATCACCAGGATCGAGGTTCCCGCCTCATACGTGTCACGTTCGAAGCCCAGAATCGCGGCGAGGTCTTCGGCTTCCTCCCCCGTGAAGGGGTCGTATCGGGGAGAACTGCCCTCGATGGGGATTTCCCTGCCGAGAAAGGCACGGCCGGAGTAGTGCCGCCCTCCCCGATGGTGCGCCTTGTGGTAGGCGCAACCCATCAGCAGAGATGGATTACCGTCTCGCGGCCTGCTGAAGTAGAAGATGATCTGGGAGGTGGAACTTCCGATGAATGCCGCTTTGCCGTAGCCGTAGGATCCGCCCGACTGGCTTTTGCCGTCGACCTTGCCGCTGGCGCCGACGTCCATCGCCATTTTGCGGAGCGGCGCGTCGATTTCGGTGGGGTCGCCACCGAGTCCCGTGGTGTTGTAATCGTCTATGTACAAGAGGGGACCGGTATGCAACGGGGTGTTCAGGGCAGCCGTGGGCGGCAGACCCAGACCGTCCAGTCGGTCCCTGAAATCCTCCAACCCCATGGCTTCGCGAAGGGACCGCATCTCTCCTTCGCCGGGATTCCGGAAGCGGAAGTCGAGACGAACCGGGACGTTGTCGTCGATCGCGGCGTCGACGCTGTTCTGCGTGACCTCCCGCGCGATGTGGCTGAATCCCTGTCCGCCGGAATTGAAGATGTTGCCGTAGGTCTCTCCGGTCGCTCCCCCGTTGGGATCCCGGAGTTGGTGGATCCAATTGGTCCGGTCCATGCCGTGTCCGTTTACGTGATCGTATGTTGACGCCCGCCAAGTCATCGGTTGGGCGGTGCGCTGTTCATGTTGGGTTGGCCCAACCGCTTGGCGGGAGGGCGGATTGTCTTGGTGGCGCCGAATGTTCCGATGCCGCATGCCGGGGTACCCTTGCGCGCGGGCCGCCGCAAGCGTGAATCATTCGGGTCATGGCGTTGTGAGCCTCGCGGTCGTCCCGTTATGGCGCATGGCCACCAAGCTCGATGCCGAGAGGGCGTCGGTCGGATCGCCAATCGGCAAACCCATGAACGGGGGCGGTCGCTGGAGTGGAAACCTCGGGTCTCCGTGGATGGATGATCCCGGGATTGGGGAGAAGGGCGGCAACGACTTCCACACTGATAATCGTGACGGTCACCACGGTTCGGTGGTGTGAGTAGGTTGGATTGCCGCAAAGTGAAGAGAGACCGTCCCGGTCGAGGCAAAGGGAGGGGAGGTGGCTGTGAAACGAACCGCGGTCGCCGGGTCGCCGGTCCGTGTGTTGGCTGGTCCGCGGTGAAATCCGCACCCGACAGTCCGTTCCCTGTAGGAAGTCCACTCCGGATAGGATTTGATCGTGCCGCGAGCATGCATGGGCGTGAGTGGCTCCCCCGCCGAGCTGAGTGGAATCGGTCGCGACATGGATTCCCAGGTTAACGGCAAGGGACGGGCCTCGGGAGACGCAAGGGACGAGGCGCGCTTGACGCATTATGCGCGGAACGCGGGACGCTGGGCCGCGGCTCGGAGACGCGTGGGACGCTGCTGGCTGGACGAATGAACGTGGATCTCGGAATGCGCGTCGCTCGATTCCCGGGACTCGGCGGCTGAACGCCGGGGACTCGGAGCGTGCGGTTCCCGGGGCGCGGCTCGCTTGACGCATGGGGTTGGACGCATGGGCCGCGGCGCCCGGACTTTGGGCGATGCGCTCTGTACGCAAGGGCGCGGAGCCATTGACACATTGTTTGTGGAGCGTGGACGATGGGCTGCGGCCCGCGGACGCGTGGGACGCCGCCGGCAGGACGAATCAGTGTGCTTCGCCGGGTGCACGGGGCGTTGGACGCCGGACCTTGAGCAGACGCGCGCTTGACGCACGGGTCTCGTCGCTCTCGTCGAATTATGCACGTCACGCTGGATGCTGGGCTGCGGTTCGCGTTAGCGAGGGACGCCGCCAGCTGGACGAATAAGCGCGGATCGCGGAATACACGACGCGTTGGATGCCGGGGGATCGGAACGCGCGACTCACTGTGCACGGCTCGCGGGTCGAATGGTGCTGGGCACATAAGCCTCAGATCCCTGAACTTGGGCCGATTTCGCGCTTGACGCTCGGGTCGCATCGCTCTTGTCGAATAATGAA
>JANQKA010000022.1 GCA_028281405.1 Hasllibacter sp.
CGCCGATTCCGCGTCCGCGGTTTCACGCGCGACCGGCGGGACCCCGTGTCCGCCGCTTGCCCGGCGGCGCGCTCCGTTGCACCCTTCGCCCGCCACCCGGAGCGAGGAGACCGACATGCAAGGCCAGATGATGACGCGCCCCCTATCCATCATCGACATCCTGACATTCGCCCGCGACGCCTTCGGCGGAACGGAAATCGTGTCCGCCCGGGTCGAGGGCGATATTCACCGGCAAACCTACGCCGAAACGCACGCGCGCGTCGCGGGTCTCGCCCGCGGCTTGGTGAAACTCGGGGTGGCTCCCGGCGACCGGATCGCCACCCTCGCCTGGAACGGCCACCGCCACCTCGAGCTCTACTACGCCATCTCCGGAATCGGCGCGGTCTGCCACACGTTGAACCCGCGCCTCCCCGCCGACCAGATGCGGTATATAATCGACCACGCCGAAGACGAAATTCTGTTCCTCGACCCCACCTTCGTTCCCTTGATCGAGAATATCCGCGACCAGCTTCCGGGAAGTCTCCGCTTCGTCATCATGGCCGGCGCGGACAACCTGCCGGAAAATTCCCTGAACGCGCCCGCCTACGAGGACATTCTCGAAGGAGGCGGGGATTTCGACTGGCCGGAATTCGATGAAAACACCGCTTCGGGACTTTGCTACACCTCCGGAACCACCGGCGTTCCCAAGGGAACCCTCTACTCCCACCGCTCCACCGTGCTTCACGCGATGATGGCGGGCGTCTCCTTCCAGAACTGCCTGAACCCGCGGTCCAAGGTTCTTCCCGTCGTCCCGCTTTTCCACGTCAACGCGTGGGGCCTGCCCCACGCCGCGCCCCTCACCGGCGCGGGCATCGTTTTTCCAGGCCCGAACCTCGACGGGGCCTCGCTCTGGAACCTGATGGACTCCGAAAAGGTCTGGTCCGCGTGGGGCGTGCCAACCGTCTGGACGAACCTGCTGGCCGAGATCCGGAAACGCGGCGGCAAGCCGGCGGGCTTCGGCGATGTCGTGATCGGCGGTTCCGCCGCCCCTCGGGGGATGATCGAGGAATTCGAGAATATGGGCGTCTCCGTTTGCCACGCCTGGGGAATGACCGAGATGTCCCCCATCGGAACGCAGGGCGCGTTGCCTCCGCCGCTCGCCGACCTGCCGCTTTCCGAAAGGATCGACCTGAAGGTCAAACAGGGCCGCCGCACTTTCGGAGTGGAAATGAAGATCGTCGACGGAGACGGCAACGGATTGCCCCACGACGGCGTATCGGCGGGCGAACTCCACGTCCGCGGAAACTGCGTCGCGTCGGGCTATTTCCGAAACCCGGAGGCCGGCGAAAAAGCCATCGACGCCGAGGGGTGGTTCGCCACCGGCGATATCGCCTCCATCGACGACCGGGGATTCCTCGCGATCGCGGACCGCGCAAAGGACATGATCAAGTCCGGCGGCGAATGGATATCCTCCCTCGAAATCGAGGACGCGGTTCTGGCGCATCCTTCGATCGCGCAGTGCGCCGTCATCGCCGTGCCGCACGAGAAATGGGGCGAACGCCCGCTGCTCGTCGCCGTATGTCCGGGAGACCGGCCATCGAAGCGGGAAATAATCGACTTCATCGCGCCGAAATTCGCCAAATGGCAATTGCCGGACGATGTGGTGTTCGCCGACGAGTTGCCCCTGACCGCCACCGGCAAAGTGTCGAAATTGACTCTCCGCCGGGTCCACGGGGGGCATGTTCAACCCGATGCCTGACATCAGAAGATACGCGGGCCGCGTCGGGGAGGTGGTGGGCGCCTCCCGGTGGCTGGAGATTCCACAGGAGACCATCGACGCCTTCGCCGAAGCCATCGGGGACCACCAGTTCATCCATGTGGACCCCGTCCGCGCCGCGGAAACACCTTTCGGCGGCACCATAGCCCACGGCTTTCTGACTCTCTCGCTGCTGTCCGAGATGATCTACGAGGTCGTGCCCGAGGTGCTGGGCCCCGGGCCTTCGGTCAACGCGGGCTTCGACCGGGTGCGGTTCATTACTCCCGTCCCCGCTGGATCCCGCGTCCGGGGCCTGTTCCTGTTGGCCGAACACAACGAACCGGCGCCGGGAGAAATCCGCCAAACCTGGGATGTCACGGTGGAAATCGAAGGATCGGAGAAACCCGCCCTCTCCGCCCGCTGGCTCACCCGCAAGTATCCTCAGTGATGGGCAGGCCGCCGCGGCGTGCTCCCTCACAACCAAGGCCGAGACGACGTCCGGAAGTACCCGCGGGCGAAGGATGAACCACCCGATCACGAAACAACGCCGACCCACGGGGGGTGAGGTTCTTGGAAGGCCGAAACGACGCCGCGTGAAACATCGCGCGGGCAATGTTAAGCGGGTTCCGCTCCAGTTGCCGCCTATGTAGCCAAGCCTCCGCCATTCCTTGGCGTGGACCGGCGAAGGCGGATGAACCCGTGCATCAGGGCGGTCGCGGAATTGTCCCATAAACGGCGATGCTCCTGAAGTCCCGTGGCCCGGCTTCGAGGAAATTCAAGGAGGACTCGTTCGCCCTCAAAGTTGACGGCAAAACGCATGGGCAAAAAGAAGTGTCGGAAAATAAAACAGAATTTGATGTTATGGGTGCAATCTTCCTCGAGACTTGGCACTTTCGCACAATTCTTTTGCCTTCCGAATTCTTTGTCCGGAGGTCAATCCGCTGAAATCGGCGTGCGAATGATTTGGATTACGTTTTGAGGGGCTGGAAAAACACTCAATAGGGAACCGACCCTCGGCGAACTCCCTTGGCGTCAACCCGTAGACTCCGACCGAGGTCAACCCTGACTTGATGTAGGAATCGTAAAATTCTTGCGCGGTGACGGACGTCGAGCGACTCATGGAAAGCTTCCAGCCATGACTTTTCTTCGGTGTGAAGGCTAAGCTGCATGGTCCGCTCTTCCCAATCCAATTGGGGTGAATCTGCCGGTACTGAACCTCGTCCTGATCAAGAATTGCGGTCAATACCGATCCCCGCCGTCATTTCACCGAATCCTTCGAAGAAGTCTTCAGAGAGGTCGCGATAGGAGCGGAGTTCAAAAAAATCTCCGTCGCTCGAGCTGGCATCGATTTCGGCCGAACCGTCGGGCTTCATCTCGGCGGAATAAGTCCAGTGGCCATTCCGGAATTCTATGAATATCCCACCGTCTTCGGTCGGAAATACTTCAAACAGGTCCACAAGATCCAAACGCCTCCAAATCAAATGCATCGCCCGCGAGACCGCCAAGGGAGAAACCGTCTCTCCATCACCATCGCCGAGCCAGCCTTTTTCAATTTTGGACAGTTCGCTCAATCGCTTGATGCATTCCAATACGTCATCGGAATTCGTTTGAACTATTTCCGCGGAGTGCACCTTCACGGCACTCTTGAATTTTCCTTTTGCATTGAATTCGATGGAAGCCGAAAATTCTATAGGAGCAGAAAGCTTCCCGTCAAACAGGGAGATTTTCTGGGATAGGCCATCGAGCGGCAGCCAAATGCTCCCGTGTTCAACTGAATTAATTTGAATAGAGTTACGCAAAGCGTCAATCCCGACTAGTTGGCCAATCCCTTTGAATTCGGTGCCGATATCCATGCGCTCCACCTTCAGAGATTTCCTGCGCTGGCGTAGTTTCACAAATTTATTCCGCCGCTCGCGATTCCAGCGAACATCTTCGCCGTTCCGACCTATTCTGCCTTGGAATTCCATGTATTCGCCTTCCCGCATGTTCGCGCAGATTCCGGACATGTCTTTGATCTCTTTTTGAGATAGGATACCCGGGATAATGCCGTGCGATGCTTCATCGTAAATGACCGCGACGCGGCCGAACGCCTTGATTACAACATCCTCTATTTCATCCGCGTTGTCCGGGAACATCCGCCGCGCCACGTCGCGTCGGTAGGCCAACTTCGGTTTCGTACTACCCTTGCCGACGCCCGCGAGCACGAGCGAAACCGCCTCGTCGAAGCCTGGGGGAACCGCCCTCCGTTCGGGGTGCATCCGCAGGAATTCCCGCTTGGCAAGCGCGACCACGAGGTCGCCCAAGACCTTCAAGTCGGAGAGCATGTCGACCGGGAGGTCCGCGTGGGCAAACCTGTCCCCGACGAACCTGAGAACGAGCGATATGCCCCGACCATCCGCCGAGGCGTTTCCACCGCCTTTTGAGCGGTCATCTTGTCCGTTCGTCATCTTCATCACCATGCGTCATGTCGCGGCGGTCAGACGACCGTCGTAATCGCGGAAATCCGCGGGGCGGCCCGTTTCCACACGAGGCTGCCAGCGGTGGTCTACGGCAGGTCACGCCACGCATGCAAGCGGGTTGAAGGCAAATTCGCAAAATTTCCGGGTACTTCGCGAATCGGTAACCAACGCATATTTCTTCAATGAAATAAGGGGTGTGAATGCGCCCCGGTTCCCTTTCGCCGCCGGATAGCCAGAAAAATTAGGAAATTTCTTAGCTGAACACACACCACGGGTGCGATTCGAAGGCGCATCGACCTGTTACCATCCAGAGATCATCGCGCAGGTTGACCTACTCGTCCATCTGACCGACTTCATCCCTTTCCAATCCGGGCGCGTCACCCGAGACCACCGAACCGTAATTCGAGGGCAGGTCGTTCGCCGTGTCAACGCGGACGAGGCGTTCGACGTTGGCGGGGTTGGTGAAGAATCTGGGGGCGGCCCAACTCCCTCGTGGAGCACCCGCTCCGTGTTGACAAGCGGGCGAGTTGGAATAACACTCTATTTGGTTTGATCCTTCGGCGAATTCACGGGTGTAAAGCCATAGACACCGAAAGATTTCAGCCCCATCTTGGTAAAGGAATAAACAATCTTGCGCACTGGTCAAAGCCCAGCGACTCATGGACATCCTCCCCCATGCTCTTCCTTTGGTATGAAGGACCTTCTGCTTGGCATACCCTTCGAAACAAAGCTGGGATGCTCTTGCCTAAACTATACCTCGTCCGGATCATGAATTCTGTTCATTACCAATCCCCGCGGTCATTTCATCGAATCCTTCGAAGAAGCCACTTGACAGGAAATTGTAGGTACGGAGTTCAAAAAAATTCCCGTCACTCGAGCTGGCATCGATCTCAGCCGAACCATCGGACATCATCTCGGCGGCATATCTCCAGCTGCCTTTTCGAAATTGCAAGGAAATCCCGCCCTCTTCCGTCGGGAATATACGATACAGGTTCACAAGGTGGGAACGCGTGTGGATCAAATGCATCGCTCGCGAGACCGCCAACGGGGAAATGGTTTCCCCATCGCCTTCGCCAAGCCAGCCCCTTTCAAGCGCGGACAATTCGCTCAGTCGCACAATACATTCCAATACGCCATCGGAAAATGTTCCATCAATATCCGCGGAGCGCACTTTTTCGACACTCTTGAGTTTCCCGTTGGCTTTGATCTCGATGTCGGTCGAAATTTTCACCGGGGACGAAAGATTCCCGTCAAAGCGGGAGATGTTCTGTGATAGACCGTCGAGCGGCAACCAAATGCATCCGTGCTCCGAGGTTTGAATTTGAATCGAATTACTCACGGTGTCATTCCCGACAAGAGGGCCTGTCTCCTTGAACTCGATGGCGCGAACTCCGCGCTCCCGCGTAACCGATCTCCCGCGCCAGCACGAATCCACGAAATTTTCCCGCCGCTCACGGCTCCAACGGACAACTTCGCCGTCCCGGCACTTTTTGTCTTGGAATTCCATGTATTCGCCTTCCCGCATATTCACGCCGATTTCCGACATGGCTTTAATCTCCATTGGAGACAGTACTTCCGGGAAGTCGTCATTCGACGCTTGATCAAAAATGAACGCGACACGGTCGAACGTCCTGTCAACAACTTCCTCCACTTCGTCCGCGAAGTCCGGGAATATCCGTCGCGCCGCGTCGCTTCGGTAGTACAAAATCATCATCGCACTTCCCTTGCCGACTCCTCACAGCACAAGCGTAACCGCCTCGCCGAAGCCCGGGGGAACCTCCCGACGTTCGGGATGCCTCCGCAGGAATTCCCGCTTGGCGAGCGCGACCACGAGATCGCCCAGACCCTTCAAGTCTGAGAACATGTCGACCGGGAGGTCCGCGTCAGCGAATCTGTCCCCGACAAACCTGATAACGAGCGACACGCCCCGACCATCCGCCGAGGCCGCTCCCCCGCACTTGGAACGATCATCTTGTCCGTCCGTCATCCTTTTCACCACTCGTTGTGCCGCGGCGGTCAGACGATCGCCGAAGTGCGGAATTTCGCGGGGCGGCCCGTTTCAACACATGGCGGCCAGCGGAAGTCTACGGCGGATCACGCCACGCATGCAAGCGAGTCGCGGTCAATTTCGCATAATTTCCAAATTCATCGCGAATCGATCGCCAACACGTAATTCTCCAATAATATAAGGGGATTGAAATCATCCCGTTCCCCCGCACCGCCATCGGATCGCCGGCAAAACTCAGGAATTTCCGAATTGAACGCGCGTGGCGGGAGCGATTCGAATCCGCGCCACGCGGCTCCCGCCTTGAGATTTCCGCACAGACCAACGCGCACGACATCCAGCAATTAATGCCATCACCAACCGGGCGCGTGGTCCGAAGCAACCAAATCACAGGTGTATGGAGGGCCGGTCGCTCGGCGCTTCCACCGCGTCCAGACGTTCTACCTCGACCGGATGCCGAGGAAGCCGCGACCGCGCCGGGAGACAACGACGCGGCGAGACGACGCCGGCGGCGTCCACCAATACATCCATATGGATCCGATCCGCACCGTGGAAACACCATTCGGCGGCACCATAGTCCACGGCTTTCTGACGCTCTCGCTGCTGTCCACGATGATATACGAGGTCGTCCCCGAGGTGCTAGGCCCCGGCCTTTCGGTCAATGCTGGCCTTGACCGAGTACGGTTCTTCTCTCCCGTCCCCGCGGAACCCGGGTCCGGGGCTTGTTTCTTCTGGCAAAACACAACGAACCGGCACCGGGGGAAATCCGTCAGACTTGGGATGTCACAGTTGAAATCTAAGGATCGGAGAAACCCGCCCTCGCCGCCCGCTGGCTCACCCGCAAGTGTACTCCATGATGGGCAACCCGTCGCGCCGTGATTCCTCGCCACCAAGGCCGCGAAGACTCCCTGAATTTTCCGTCGGAGATGGAAAAACTCCCGATCACGAGAATCAACGCCGATCCACGGGGGCGGCGGTATCCGGATACGCCACATGTGCCCCCGGGCGAAAACATAGCGCGCCGACAAGGTTAAGCGGGTTCCGTTCCTTTTGTTCGCAATGTCGCCCAACCTGTATCCATATTTGGAGGGAACCGGCGAGGCGAGACGCCCCCTTCCCGCCATCCAGCGGCCGCGGGATCGTCCCATCAATGGCTATGATCCGATGGCCAGCGGTCCGGCTTCGTGGAAAATGGGGGAGGTCGATTTCTTCCTCCAAGATGACGAAACCCGCGTGTGCGAATATAGAAGTGTCAGAAATTGAACTGAAATTTATTGTTATGGGTGCAATCTTCCGCGGGAAATGGCCTTTTCGCACATATCGTCCGCCTTCAGCTTTATTTGTTTGGAACTCAGCCCGCTGAAATCGGCATGCGAATGATTTGGGTTTCGTCTCGAGGGACTGGAAAAACACTCAATTGGGTTTGGTTCTTCGGCGAGTTCGCGGGGCGTCACGCCATAGACACCGAATGATTTCAGCCCCATCTTGGTATAGGAATGAAAAAAATCTTTTGCACTCGTCGAAGCCGAGCGACACATGGACAGCTTCCACCCATGCTCTTTCTTTGGCATGAAGGCCTTTCTGCTTGGCAAACCCTTCAAAACAAAGTCGGGGTGCACTTGCCGAAACTGTACCTCGTCCAGATCATGAATTCTGTTCATTACCAATTCTCGCGGTCATTTCGTCGAATGCCATGAAAAAGTCATTCGAGAGGTCACTGAAGGAACGGAGTTCGAAATATTCTCCGTCTCTTGAACTGGAATCTATCTCAATCGCCCCGTCAGGCATCATTTCGGCGGCGTATCTCCAAGGCATTTCACGAAATTCAATTGAAATTCCACCCTCTTCTGTCGGGTATATAAGATAAAGGTCCGCAAGGTGCGAACGCGTGTAAATTAAATGCATCGCTCGCGAAACCGCCAACGGTGAGATTGATTCCCCATCGCCTTCGCCAAGCCAGCCCTTTTCAAGTTTGGACAGTTCACTCAGTCGCTCAATACATTCCAATACGCCGTCGGAACATGTTCGATCAATTTCCGCGGAGTGTACTTTTTCGACACTCTTGAATTTTCCGTTGGCTTTGAGCGCGATGTTGGCCGAAAAGTTTATCGAGGCCGATAGATTTCCGTCAAAGCGGGAAATTTTCTGTGATAGACCATCGAGCGGCAACCAAATGCATCCGTGCTCCGAGGTCTGAATTTGAATCGAATTACGCATGGTGTCAATCCCGACTAGGGGACCAGTCCCCTTGAATTTGATTGTGCGAGCGCCGCGCTCCCGCGCACGAGATCTCTCGCGCTGGTACAATTCCACAAAATTATCCCGCCGCTCACGGCTCCAGCGGACGACTTTTCCATCCCGGCCCTTTTTGTCTTGGAATTCCATGTATTCGCCTTTCCGCATGTTCGCGCCGATTCCCGACATAGCTTTGATCTCCTTTGTAGACAAAAATTCCGGGATGTCGTCATGCGACGCGGCATCATAAATGAACGCGACACGGTCGAACGACGAGTAAACGACTTCCTCCAATTCGTCAGCGAAATCCGGGAACATCCGCCGAGCCGCGTCGCCCCGGTAGTTCAGCTTCGGCATCGCACTCCCCTTGCCGACTTCCCCCAGCACGAGCGAAACCGCCTCGTCGAATCCCGGGGGAACCTCCCGACGTTCGGGATGCCTCCGCAGGAATTCCCGCTTGGCGAGCGCGACCACGAGGTCGCCCAGAACCTTCAAGTCGGAGAGCATGTCGACCGGGAGGTCCGCGTCGGCGAACCTGTCCCCGACGAACCTGAGAACGAGCGATTTGCCCCGACCATCGGCCATGGCGTTTCCACCGCCCTTGGAGCGGTCATCTTGTCCGTTCGTCATCCTCATCACCATGCGTCGCGTCGCGGCGGCCAGTCGATCGCCGAAGTGCGGAATTCCGCGGGGCGGCCCGTTCACACACGAGGCTGCCAGCGGTTGTCTACGGCAGACCACGCTCCACAAGCAAGCGGGTTGAAGGCGAATTCGTAATATTTTCCGGGATTTCGCGAATCGGCCGCCAACGCATAATTCTCCATTAAAATTAGGGGTTGGAATGGCCAACGGTGCCTCTTTCCACGCCATGTGGTCGGATCGTAAGCGAAAATTCTGGAAATTCCCAAGCTGAACTCGCGGCGGGAGCGATTCGAATCCGCGCCGCGCGGCTCCCGCCCGGAGATTTCCGCACAGACCGGCGCGCCTGACATCCGAGCAATTCATGCCATCCCCCAACCGGGCGCGGGGTCCGAAGCGACCAAATCACAGGTGGGAGACCGGTCGTTCAGCGCGCTTGTCACGGCCAAAGCGTTCGACGACGACTGGATGCTGATTTCGCCTCAACCGCCCCGGTGACCACGGAGCGGCGGCATCGGAGTCGCGCATCCACCACGCTTCCCCTGGATGTCGCCCGCGTTCCTCCACACCGGTCATTGCATGCGCCAGAATCGCCGTTGGCCACGCGATCCAGAGACAAGGAGACATCCAACGCCCCCACGGGGCGAAACCGAATCACTGGAATCTCAGGGCGTGCTCGACCAAACCGCGTTCGGAGCGAACCTTCCCCTTTGATCGGTTCCGCGCCGCCGTGGCACGTTCACCTCCGATATCGCCCGGCGATCACCGACCGCGGGACCACAAACCAAAGACCGCTCCTCGAGGGCGGATCATGTGTTGGCCATCCGACGCATCCCCGATTGCGCCGCCACGAGGCCGTCGACCGTGGACGGGTCCGCG
>JANQKA010000056.1 GCA_028281405.1 Hasllibacter sp.
GAGCGCGGCGCAATCCTCCGTTTCGATTGGATTCACTAGAGTCGCGAGCTCGGCGTGGACCCGTTTGACCGGCCCCATGAAGGCAGTGAGAAGGTCGTGCGCGTGGATCGCGTGCCCGAGGACGGCTCCACCCAGTTCGCCCGCCCAGGTTCCGCGCCAGGCGGTGGCGTAATAGTCGGGGCCGCGGTCCCAATGGGTCTCCAACGCCGCGGCGAAGGGCCGCCCAGCCAAGCCGGCGTCGACGAGGGCGCGCAGACGGGCCGTCGCCGGGCCAAAGCGGTATTGAAACACTGGAAACACGCGGCGACCCGTCTCCCGGGAGAGGGCGACGAGTTGGTCCGCCCCGGCCAACGACGGGGCGAGGGGCTTTTCGCAGATGACGTGCTTGCCCGCCCGCAAGGCTCGGGACGCGGTGGGGACGTGGAGGTGCGGTGGCAGGCAGATATCGACGATGTCGACTCCCGGATCGGTCATCACCGAATCGAGGTCGTCACGGCAGCCGCATCCGGCCTTGGCCGCGAGGGGGCGGGCGCGATCCAAGTCCAGATCGCAGATCGTCCGCACTTCGAAGATCCCCGGCAACTCCAGGAAGCCGTCGAGATGCAACGCGCCGATTCCGGCTCCGACGATCGCGACCGAGAGACGATTCGACATTGATAATCCCGATGGGTGTTCGAATGGCGCGGACCTGCCGACGGTCGCCGGATCATAGAGTGGGGACGGCATCATGGAAACGGCCCCCGATACCGTGAAGCGCTCCCCGTGATTCAAGGGAAGCGGCGAACCGAACGGCGTTGCGATTCGGCTCCACACAAAGCCCGGTATTTCGGCGAAAATCCAACGCCGCACGCGGGTCGGACGCACTCGCGCCCGTGGATTCCCGTCCACCGCCGCCGCGCTCCGCGCGGCGGACGCGAACCCGAATCCAAGGAATTCGGCTCTTGCCAATGACGGGAGGCGGACGCAAATTCCGCGCCGCGAAGGAGCGATGCGATGACCAATACTCGCGCCGAGGTGCGGCTGCCGACCACCGATCTCACCGGGGATATCGGTTTCTTCACCAAGACCCTGGGTTTGCGCATGGACACGATTTACCCCGCGGACGACCCGCGGGTGGCGCGGTTCTCCGGACACGGGACGCGGTTGATGCTCGAGCGCGGGGCGGAGGGTGGACCGGGGACGCTCCGCATCCTGACGGAGCATCCCGAAGAGTTCGCGGGCGGTTCCCGCGAACTCGTCTCGCCGGGCGGCACGAGGGTGGAAATCGACGAGTTTGACCCGCCTTTCGTGTTGCCCGAAACCGAGCACGCGTTCGTGGTTCGCAGGCTCGCGGATCAAGCCCCCTGGGTGATTGGACGGGCGGGAATGCATTACCGCGATCTCGTGCCGTCCCGCCTCGGCGGAGCGATTATCGCGAGCCACATCCGGATTCCCGACGGAGGCCCCGTGCCCGACGTGGTGCATTATCACACGGTCGGGTTTCAGCTGATATTCTGCTACAAGGGCTGGGTGGACGTGGTCTACGAGGATCAGGGCCCGCCGATCCGCCTGACCGAAGGGGCCTGCTTCATCCAACCGCCGGAAATACGCCACAGGGTTCTACACGCCTCGGACGGCATCGAGGTTATCGAAATTGGCGTGCCAGCGGAGCATGTCACCACCATCGACCACGACATGGACCTGCCGAACGGCGTCGTGAACCGCGACCGCGAGTGGAGCGGGCAGAAATTCGTGCACAACGTGGCCGAAGGGGCCGCGTGGGAACGGCACCGCGTTCCGGGATATGTGAGCCGGGACACCACGATCGCCGAGAACACGAAGAATGTCGCCGGGGTCCGGGTGGTCAGGCGCGGAGGGGGCGAAGTTCCATGGACGCGTCACGCGGTCGATATCCTGTTCACCTTCGTGATGCGCGGAGGGATGACGCTTCGGGGCGAGGACAAGGCCCCCCACAGGCTTGACCCCGGGGACGCCTTCGTCGTGCCGCCGGGAATGGCCACATGCTACGCCGACCCGACGGATGATTTGGAGTTGCTCGAGGTCAGCCTCCCGGGGAGCGTCGACACGGAAATCCTGCCGCCGGATTACGGTTGAACAGTCGCGGGCCAGACTTGCCTGGCCGCGGTTGTCCTTCGGGGCGAAATGCGGCGGGTCCGCGCGATTCTCCCGGATCGCGTCGGCGGGCCATGATCGGAAATGCCCCCTGCCGCCACGCCGGGCGGTCGTTCGGCGGCGCGTGGGCCGCGGATGAGATTCGTTGGAATGGTCCCAGTGGCGTTCGCCATCCGAAGGCGACGGGAATCGCCACATCTGCTCGTCGCCCCAACGTTCAAGCGAACGGCGCCTTGCCGGAGATTCACCCGCCGGTTGGCGATGGGACGTCGAATTGGGCGGCACCGTTACAATGGGCCCCCTATCCACATGATCGGGCATTCCCGTTTCGCGAGGGCGGTCAAAGCTTGGTGATTCTCGGGGCGGGAATGAGGCGCGCTCCGAAAATTCCCGATTCACGCGGGCTGGCGAAGCCGGGAGATGTCAGAGGCCTGAGGGGAGACTCGCTTCCAGTGGCTGGGAATGCGGTTGGCCGCGCCAATGGGGAGATCCACGCGTGTTCCGTGCGGGAAATGTCCGAAAACGGCGGAGCGAAAATCGCGCTCCCTCTCCTGCTTCGCGTGGCGTGGAAGCCGGGATTTGGGAACGTGCTTGCGCCGCCGCGATTCGTCGTCCAACCTGGAGGCATTCAAAACGGGTGCCGGACATGGATCTTCTCGACCGGGCGCGCGCCGTGCGCGAGCGCGCGCACGCCCCTTATTCGAATTTCCGCGTCGGGGCCGCGCTGCGGGCCGACGACGGGCGGGTCTATGTGGGCTGCAACGTCGAAAACATCGCCTATCCCGAAGGAACCTGCGCCGAGGCCGGCGCGATCGCCGCGATGATCGCGGGAGGCGCGCGGCGCATCGAGGAAATCGTGGTGATCGCCGACAGCGCGTCCCCGGTGCCCCCCTGCGGCGGCTGCCGCCAAAAACTCGCGGAATTCGCCGACCCCGATGTCCCGGTGACGCTCGCCTCCCGAGACGGCCAAACAACCCGGACGACCGTCGCCGATTTGCTCCCGGGAGCTTTCAACGCGTCGCACATGGACGGAATCTGATGCACGCGCGCGTTATCCTGGAGAAGGTGCGGGACCGCGCCCCGTTGGACGTGGAGGAGTTGCGCTGGCTGGCGCGGAGTATCGCCGACGGCGGTTTGACGGATGCGCAGGTGGGCGCGTTTGCGATGGCCGTGCGCCTCAACGGCCTCTCGACCGAAGCGCGGGTCGGCTTGACCTTGGCCATGCGGGACACGGGCAATGTCATGCGCTGGGATCTGCCGGGACCGGTCGTGGACAAGCACTCCACGGGAGGGATCGGGGATTGCGCCTCCCTGATCATCGCGCCGGCGCTGGCCGCCTGCGGAGTGTTCGTGCCGATGATCTCCGGCAGGGGGTTGGGGCACACGGGCGGCACCCTTGACAAGCTGGAGGCGATTCCGGGCCTATCGACCCGCGTGGACGAGGTCCGGATGAGGAGCATTGTGGCCGAGGCGGGCGCGGCCATTGTCGCCGCCGGCGGCGGAATCGCGCCGGCGGACGCCAGATTGTACGCGGTGCGCGACGTGACCGGCACGGTGGAAAGCATCGACCTCATCGTCTCTTCCATCCTGTCCAAGAAATTGGCGGGCGGGATCGACGCGCTGATCCTCGACATCAAATGGGGAAGCGGCGCTTTCATGGAAGACTACGACGCCGCCGCAGAGTTGGGCAGGGCTCTGGTGGAAACGGCCAACGGTGCCGGGTGCGCCACGCGGGGATTGATCACGGACATGAACCAGCCGCTCGCGCCGTCCGCCGGAAATTCGCTCGAGATGATCTCGGTGATGGAGACGCTGACCGGCCGCCGGACGGACGGGCGCCTGTTGGAGGTCTCGGCGGCTTTGGCGGGCGAGCTTCTGGAGATGGCCGGCCAAGCCGAGAATCCCTTGGCGGGCGCGGATCGGATCAGGGAGGCCATCGCGGGCGGCCGCGCCGCGGAAAGGTTCGGCGCGATGGTGAGAATGATGGGCGGCCCATCGGATTTCGTGGAGCGTTGGATGGACAGGTTGCCCGCCGCGCCCGTGATTCTCGATGTGTTCGCCGCGGAGTCCGGGTCGGTCGCCGCCTTCGACGGCCGGGATCTCGGAAACGCGGTGGTGGGCTTGGGCGGAGGCCGCCTGCGGGAGAACGATCGGATCGATCCATCCGTGGGATTTTCGGATATCGCCGCGCTTGGGGACGAGGTGTCCGAGGGGGATCTCCTGTTGCGGATCCACGCCGGATCCGTCGAAGAGGCGAGATGGGCCGAGGAGGCCGTGCGCGGAGCGATTTCCATCGGGAGCCCGGGGCCGTCGCCCGACACGATACGGGCGCGGTTGAATTGATGGCGAGGTCCTTCCTGATCGTGATGGACAGCGTCGGTTGCGGCGGAGCCCCGGACGCCGGCCTATATTTCAACGACGGGCTGCCCGACACGGGAGCGAACACTTTGGGTCACATCGCGGATGCGTGCGCGGATGGCCGCGCGGAGGAGGGCCGGACCGGTCCCCTGAGCCTGCCGAACCTCGACGGCCTGGGGCTGGGAGCCGCCGCTCGGCTGGCGTCGGGGCGCGGATTCCCGGGATTGGAGGCCGATCCCGAAGGGCTGTGGGGCGCCGCCGAGGAGACCGGCGGGGGCAAGGACACGGTTTCGGGCCACTGGGAATTGTCGGGCGTACCGGTGCCTTGGGATTGGCATTGCTTTCCGAACCGGGATCCGGCGTTTCCGGAGGAGGTGACCGATCGCATCCGCGGGCTCGCGGGGACGGGCGGCGTTTTGGGAAACCGCCACGCCAGCGGCACCGAGATCATCGCCGGCTTGGGCGACGAGCATCGGCGCACGGGATGGCCGATTTGCTACACCTCCGTCGACAGCGTCCTCCAAATCGCGGCGCACGAGGAGACCTTCGGCCTGGAGCGGCTGCTCGACCTGTGCGGGCGTCTCGCGCCGGAGCTTCACGCGATGCGGGTCGGGAGGGTGATCGCGCGCCCGTTCACGGGGGAGTCCGGAAACTACGCGAGGACCGGCAACCGCCGCGATTTCGCGATGGCGCCGCCCGCGCCGACGATTCTCGACCGCGCGCGGTCGGCGGGGCGCGAGACCGCCTCGATCGGCAAGATCGCGGACATTTTCGCCCACCGGGGGATCGACCTGACGCTGGGAGGCGGCGGCGACGCGGAACTGTTCGACCTGCTCGTGGAGCGGATGCGGACCGCCGCCGATGGCTCCCTGACCTTCGCAAATTTCGTGGAATTCGACAGTTCATACGGCCACAGGCGCGACGTGTCCGGCTATGCCCGGGCGCTCGAATGGTTCGACGGCCGCGTGCCGGAAGCGTTGTCCGCGATGCGGGAGGGCGACCTTGTCCTGTTCACCGCCGATCACGGCAACGATCCCACTTGGCGCGGCACGGACCACACGCGCGAAAGGGTGCCGGTCGTGGGAGCCGGGGCTGGCCGCCGCGGAATCGGCCTGGTGGGATTCGCCGATGTCGGTGAATTGGCCGCCGCGCATATCGGGATCGATCCATCGAAACCGGGAGATTCCCAGACATGACGATCGCCACCCTGCCCAAGGTGGAATTGCACCTGCATCTCGAAGGCGCGGCGCCTCCGGAGTTCATCCGCGGGCTGGCCGCCCGCAAGAACATCGATATTTCCGGCGTGTTCGCCGACGGCGGCGGCTACAGGTTCTCCGATTTCGGGTATTTCCTGCGCGTTTACGAGGCCGTGTGCTCCACGTTGTCCGGGCCGGAGGAATTTCATCAATTGACCAGGGCGGTCCTGGAGGAGAGCGCGGCCAACGACGTGGTCTACACGGAAGCGTTCCTGAGCCCGGATTTTTGCGGCGGCGGCGACCCCGGGGCCTGGAGGGAGTATTTGTCCGCGATCGAATCGGCCGCGGATGAGGCGGAGGCGTCGATCGGAATCGTCCTGAAGGGAATCGTCACCTGCATCCGGCATCTGGGTACGGAGAAAGCCAAATCGGCGGCGGTTTGCGCGGCGGAGACGGCGGGCGGGTTCATCCGGGGGTTCGGCATGGCCGGCGACGAAAATGTCGGAAAGGCCACGGATTTCGCATGGTCCTTCGATTGCGCCAGGGAGGCGGGACTGCGCCTTACCTGCCACGCGGGGGAATGGGCCGGACCCGAAAGCGTCCGCGACGCGCTGGAACTCGGCGTGGAGCGGATCGGGCACGGGGTTCGCGCCATCGAGGATTCCACGTTGGTGGACAGGTTGGCGGCTGACGGCGTCGTGCTGGAGACGTGTCCGGGATCGAACGTGCATCTGGGGGTGTTCGAATCGTGGGAGGCCCACCCGATCGCGCGGCTGAGGGAGGCGGGCTGCCGCGTGACGGTGTCCACGGACGACCCGCCCTACTTCCACACCACGATGCGGCGCGAATTCGAGCGTTTGGCGGAGGCGTTCGAATGGGAGGAGGAGGATTTCCGCGCCATCACCCGCGATTCGCTCGGCGCCGCGTTCGCCGACGCGGACACGCTCGGAGGGATTGAAAAACTTCTGGAGGATTCCGTATGACCCGGCACCTGACCGTCGTCGACCATCCGCTGGTGGCTCACAAGTTGACCGAGATGCGCGACCGCGGAACGCCAACACAGGCGTTCCGTCGGCTTCTGCGGGAGATCGGCCTCCTTCTGACCTATGAAATCACCCGGACGCTGCCGATGTCGACGCGCCGGGTCGAGACGCCGCTCAGGGAGATGGACGCGCCGGTTCTGACCGGCCGCGACCCCGCGCTGGTGTCGATTCTGAGGGCGGGGAATGGGTTGTTGGACGGGGTGCTCGACATAATTCCGTCGGCGCGGGTGGGTTTCGTCGGCCTTTACCGGGACGAGGAAACGCTCGAACCGGTGCGGTATTATTTCAAGGTTCCAGAAAATTTGGACGATCGCTTGGTGATCGCGGTCGATCCGATGCTGGCCACCGGCAATTCCGCCGCCGCCGCAGTCGACCTTCTCAAGGAGGCCGGGGCGTCGGATATCCGTTTCCTCTGCCTACTGGCGGCGCCGGAGGGCGTGGGGCGGATGAAGGACGCGCATCCGGACGTTCCAATCGTCACCGCGGCTCTGGACGAGCATCTGGACGGGAATGGCTACATCGTGCCCGGCCTTGGGGACGCGGGCGACAGGATGTTCGGCACGAAGTAGGGAGGGCGTGAACGGGGAACATGGTTCTCCGGCGGGGTCCGCCGCCTCCTCAGTTTTCGCCGCGACCGCCCGGGCGGGGAATCCATCGTGTTGGAAGTCGCGTCCCGCGCGCTCCGGGCGGCGCCTTTCCCGGCTTCCGGCCGGAGGGCACCGGGACGCCGGAGCCGAGGCTTCCCGTCGCGCGTTTCGGGAGGAACCCGGTCCGCCGCGCCAAGTTTCGGATCCCGGGGATGCCCTCCCCGGTTTCCAATCCCGCCCGTTCAAGCACCCGTACCCGGGTCCGCCATTGAACTCCGGAAGAATGCGCAATCGGTCGGAAAACCCGTCCATCGCGAATTCGCGCGCGCGTCCGCGGCCAATTCCGCCGGCGCGGCTTCAGCGGAACGCCACGCTCCGCTTGGCGCTGCGCCCGGCTCATTCCGCCCCCGGTTTCCCCGCCCGGCGCCGATCAGCAGGAGCGGGCTGATTTGGCCTCCTCGATTTGTTCGATTTCACCTTTGAGCGACGCGATTTTCTTGGATTGGTCGCCCAACGACACCACCCACGCGGCGATGAAGAAGGGTGAAAGAATGATGCCGAGACCGTTGATGTAAGTGACCCTGTTGGCCAGATTGTTCTGTTCTTCGGACGTCGTGGCGAGTTCTTCCTCGAGGGAAATTCCGCGACGTATGATTTCCCCGCATTGGAGCTCGGTGTGGGGATTTGGACCGTCGGGCGTTTCCGGAAGAATATTGTCGGGCCTCTGGACGCAGCCCGCGAGGGCGCAAACAACAAGGATGGCGGTGATGATTTCGCGCATGCCAATCCCTTTCGCCGATCGCGGAAGCATTCGGCGTCGACACGCGGCGTGGGGCCTACGTCCGTTGACGCGGGATCCCAACCACGGCCCCGGGGAGGGAGTTTCGTCCAATCGCCGCGGGGAGTCAAGCGGATGCGGCGTCGGCCCTCAACCGGGGCCGGGAGGCCCGCCCCGGTCACCCGCCCGCGCAGATGCCCTGGATCCGCACCCAATCGGCGTCGAGGATGAGCGCTTCCCCGCCTCCGTGGGAGACGGGGTCCCCTTCGATCAGGGCGGAGGCGGCCTCGCCCGGATCGAGGGTCAACGCGTATGGCGTCGAAGGCACGTCCGCGGTTTCGAACCTCGACAGCAACACCTCGGCGGGCACGGGCACGGGCGGGGGAGTGGCGGCCATCAGGCGCCCGGCGTGCGCGGCGATCCTGCGTGGCGCGACTTGGCCCGACGTCATCAGGCCCAACGTGCCGGCGATTCCGGTGTCCAGTAGCAGGCGGTCGAGCGGATCCTCGATTTTCGCGCGCTCCGCTTCGATAAGAACGTGCCCGGCGAGCGCCTCCGGCCCCTCGAAGCCCTCGGCGAGTCGCCGGTCGAGTATGATGATGCCTCCCGGCATGTGGCGCGACATGCCGACCCGGCCCGACAGGATGTGTATCCGCCCCGTCCCTTCGGGGAGGAGGCGCCGGTAAAGACGGTCGAGCGCGTTCTGTTGGGTGGAATCGCCGCAGATCCGGCCGCCGTGGCGCTGCACCTCCTCCAACACCTTCCCGCCCAGTTCCCGCCGCGTGACGTCCGGCACCACGGTCAGGATGTGGTGGCGCAATATGTCCGGCAGGACCACGATCGAAAGGAGCAGGATCGCCGCCGCCGCCGCGAAGCCCGCCGCCACCCGTCCCCGTCCCTTCCGCGGGCGGCGGCGTTTGAGCGTTCCGCGAACGGTCTCGATCGACGCGATCATCAATTCCTCGTCGATTTCCAACGTCTCGCCGCCTTCGTCTCCGGGGGCGTATAGGGCCGGGAGCCATCCGGGGTTGAGGCGTCGCACCGCGGGCAGGGACCAGTGAGTCAGCACCCTACCCGCGCCGGAGGCGATCACGAGAGTGCTCTCGCCGATGTTGACGACCACTTCGCGCCGCTGATCGTCGGGTCCGGGCTTCCAGATGCCCGACGCCTCGATCTTGGCGTATTGGGTGAGCGCGGTCATGCGGGGGCCGCGGGCATCAGAGTTCGGACGCCCTTTTGCGCAGTAGGAATTTTTGGATTTTGCCGGTGGAGGTCTTGGGCAATTCCTCGAACGACACCCGCTTGGGGGTCTTGAACCCCGCGAGGCGTTCCCGGACGAAGGAGATCAACTCGTCTCCGGTGGCTTCCGCTCCCGGCTTGAGCTCCACGAAGGCGCAGGGAACCTCGCCCCACTTGTCGTCCTCCTTGGCCACCACGGCGCAGAGGAACACCGCGGGGTGGAGCATCAACGCGTTCTCGACTTCGACCGAGGAGACGTTCTCGCCGCCGGAGATGATGATGTCCTTGGCCCTGTCGGCGATTTGCATCATTCCGTCGGGGTGACGCACGGCGATGTCCTCGGAATGGAAGTAACCGCCGACGAATGCCTTCCGGGTGGCTTCGGGGTTCTTCAGGTATCCCTTCATCACCGAATTGCCGCGCATGACGATCTCGCCCTGGGTCTCGCCATCCGCCGGGACGGGATTCATGCCGTCGTCGACGACCGTGATGTCCTCCATCATCGGCATGAGCACGCCTTGGCGGGACTTGATCGCCGCTTTTTCCGCGGAGGGCAGGGAATCCCAGTCGTCGTTCCAGAGGCATTCGGTGACATGGCCGTAGGTTTCCGTGAGCCCGTAGACCTGCGTCACGTTGAAGCCGAGATCCTCCATCGCGGAGAGTGTCGCGGAGGCGGGGGGAGCGCCGGCGGTGAACACCTCGACCGTGTGATCGAAGCCGCGGCGGTCCGCCCCGTCGGCGTTTACGATCATGTTCAGCACGATGGGGGCTCCACCGAAATACCGCGCGCCCTCGTCGGCGATGGCGTCGTAGATCGCCTTCGCCGTGATGTCGCGGCAGCAGATGACCGCGCCGCCCACGGCGGGCATCATCCATGTATGGTTCCAGCCGTTGCAGTGAAACAGCGGGACGATCGCCAGGAACCGCGGGAACAGGGTCATGCGCCAGGAGATGACGGTGCCCATGGTCATCAGGTAGGCGCCGCGGTGATGGTAGACCACCCCCTTGGGCCGCCCGGTGGTGCCGGAGGTGTAATTGAGGGCGAGGCTTTCCCATTCGTCCTCCGGCATGCGCCACGCCGCGCCGGGATCGCCCTCGGAAAGCAGGGTTTCGTAGTCGGGGTGGCGTCCCGTCGCGGGATGCCCCGCGTGCGCGTCGGGACACTCGATCAAAAGGGGAGGGTCGCCTTCCATCCGTTCGACCGCGGCCTCCGCCATCGGCAGGAATTGGGTGTCGCACAGAAGGGCCTTGGCCTCACCGTGCGTGAGGATGTAGGCGACGGTGTCGGGATCGAGACGGGTGTTGATGGTGTTGATGACGGCTCCGGCGGCGGGAATCCCGAAGTGCGCCTCGGCCTGCGCGGGCACGTTGGGCAGGACCGTGGCCACAACGTCGCCCGGGGCGACGCCCCGGGCCGCGAGGGCCGAGGCGAGGCGGGAGCAGCGCGCGTGGTATTCGCGGTAATTCAGGCGCGTGGGGCCGTGGACGAGCGCTTCCCTTTCGGGGAACACGCGCGCCGCGCGGGCAAGGTGGCTGAGCGGGGTCAGCGGAACGTGATTCGCCGCGCACTTGTCGAGTCCGGTTTCGTCCTTCATCCATCCCATTGCGGTTCCTCCCGGGGTGCCGTTCCTCTTTTATCGGCCATGCGGGGCCGAATTCATAGCCCGCGGGGATTTTTCGCATGACGGATGGTCTGGGCCGCGCCGCGGCGATGCTTTTGACGGCGATGGCCATATTCGGCTTGGTCGACAACGCCGTTCCGCTGATCGCGGAGGACGCGGGGCTTTGGCAATTCCATGTGGTGCGCGCGGCGTTGGCCCTGATCCTGCTGGGGGCCGCGGCGCGGGTGGCGGGCAAGATTCTGAGGCCGTTGCGGCCCGGCGCGGTCGCGGCGCGAAGCCTGCTTATGGCGGGAGCCATGGTGCTGTACTTCGGCGCCTTGGGCTACCTGCCGATCACGGAGGCCGCGGCGGGATTGTTCACCTCTCCGATCTTCGTCCTGATCATCTCTTCGGCGATCTACCGCATCCCCCTTGGACCTCGGCGGATCGCCGCGGTGGCGCTGGGGTTCGCGGGCATCCTGCTGATCCTGAAGCCGGGGTCCGGGGGAATGTCCGCCGCTTCCTTGGTGCCCGTGGCGGCCGGCGCGGTCTACGCGGCGAGCGTGATCGTGACGAACCGCTTCTGCGCCCAAGAAAACCCGATGACGCTGCTGCTGGCGTTTTTTCTGACGATCGGCGCGGCCTCCGCGGTTGGCCTGCTCCTTGTGACCTTCACGCCGATCGGGGGAGAGGGATTCGTGTTGAGGCCGGCCACCGCGCCGACCGCCCGGTTCTGGGTGTTGACGGGGATTCAGGCGGTCACGTCGGTCCTGGCGGTCGGCCTGCTGATCCGGTCCTACCAAATCGCGGAACCGTCCTATCTGGCGCCGTTCGAGTATACCATGATGCTGTTCGCCGGATTTTTCGCTTGGCTGCTCAGGGGCGAAATTCCGGGAATCGCGTCGCTTTCGGGAATGTTGCTCATCGTGTCCGCGGGGGTGATCATCGCGCTGCGGCGGCGGTCGTCCGCATGAGTCGTTTGGAAGGGACGCTTATGATTTTCCGGATGCTCACCGGGACGGACGCGACGGCGGTTTCGGTTGATCCGGGGTGGCATGTGTGTTCGGCTCGGCGGAGCGATTCGCTTGCGGGCGATTCGATGGGGAGGTCATGTCGGCGCGCCCGGTCGGTCGGCGCGCGGGAGGATGCCGGATGCCGCGATAATCCTTGAATTCAAGGAAATTCTGCCGGGTGGGGCACTTGGACCCGAACCGGCGGCGGGTTGGCCGGCCGACAATGTGAACCGCGTCCGGTGCGGAGGACAGCGGCGGTGGCGGGAAAATGGATTGTTCGCTTGCTCTTGGACGAATTCGTGCTAGATTCGGGTCGAACGGGGAGACGGGAATGACCCGCGACCGCATGGATGGCGTGGCGGGACAACTTGGCGCGGGACGGCGGAGTGTGTCATCCGCTGTTGGGGCGATCCGCCGGAATCCGTGTGGAGGAGCCATGATGCCCCGACGGGGAGCGGGGCGTCCGGTGTTGTGACGGTTGATGGTCCGTGCGGGCCGGCGGAAGGATGAGGTTTGGCGTCTTCGGCCTTAAGATCGGCTCTTGACGCGGGCGTCGGATTGAAGGATGGCATGCGGTGCCGGCGCGGAGAATGACGGGCGGATCCGACCGGGACGGGAGCGGAACCCGCCCGAACATGGTGACCGCGGGTGGCCTTTTGTGGCTGCCGGGATTGAATCGTGATGCCGCCGGGGCGCTGGCGGCATTCACTTGCGCGGACATCCGCGCCGCAACGATCGACATGCGGTCGACGCGTCGCGACGGAGGCAAGTGTGGTGATGAGGCTCGACTTCCACGATCAATCCATCATTGAACTCGCTAGCGGGCGCGCCAAAGCGCTTGAGGAAATGCTGCGCGCGGATGTGCTGTTCTATAGTGGCTGGATCGAAGCGGCCCACCATCGTTTTTTCCGCGACTATGTGGAGGACATGAAGCGGAGAAGTGCTCGGAAGGACGGCGCGGTGGCGCTTTTTCTGCGGACCGGAGGGGGATCGGTGGAGGCGGCCGAGCTCATGGTCACGGTGCTTAGGAAGCATTATGACCTCGTATACTTCGTGGTTCCGGAATTCGCCATGTCAGCGGGAACCGTGTTGTGCATGTCGGGAGACAAGATCTACATGGATTATTCATCGAGCCTGGGACCGATTGATCCCCAAGTCCAATCCCGCTCGGGAGGTTACATACCGGCCATGGGGTATTTGGACAAGGTCGAGAAATTGATTGATAAGTGTCAGGTTTCGGGTAATTTGTCCGAGGCGGAAATCATGCTTCTGGGCAAAGTGGACATAGGTATGCTGGCCTTGTTCGAACAGGCCCGGAACCTTACCATGGATCTTCTAACTGATTGGCTTGTAAAGTACAAATTCAAAGATTGGGGCGGGGACGGGAATTCGAGAGATGGTGGTTCCGTCACGCGGGAAGAAAAGAGGAAACGGGCCCGAGAGGTTGCGAACGCTCTGGCCGACCACAAGCGGTGGCGATCGCATGGACGTTTCATTGGCCTGACGAAATTGGCCGAGATGAAAATCAAGATCGACGACTATTCGGAGAACGACCAACTTCGAAATCCCATTCGGGAATTCAACGACGTCCTCACGGCATTCGTCGATCGCAGGGGCTGGGAGTTCATGATGTATAACCGCATGGTTGGTCTGTGAAAGGAGGAAACGAATGACACTCACGGAAAGAGCCGCCAAAAAGTTGGCGGAAATGGAGGCGCTGAAGACATCCGCGCCCTCCGATGGAGAGCCTTCGCCTGAGCGCAAGGCGGCGATTCGACGGGTTTTGGAAATCCGGGACCGGTATTCCCACCTCATGCCCAAGGAGGATCCTTGGGCGGAAATCGCGTCGCCCGCGCAGCGCCTCGGGATGCCGCCGTACTCCGAAAAGCACCGTGTCTTGCCTTGGGGAGAGGGGCAGCAGTACGCGCCCAACCCGTGGTGGCCGGGCAAGTCAAGGGGCCCCGATGTACCCTGAATTTGGCGGAAAATGGCGCACAAGGGCCCGTGTTCACGACGGGGGATAGTGGCGGCGTCCTCCGTCTGAGGATTTGGGAACGCCTCCGGTTCGAGCCGATTCCCGTCCGGAGAGCCTTTCATGTCCCTCATGGGACATGAACATGCATCGGGGAACCGGGGATCGGTGCCCTCCGATTCCGCCGCTGGGCCGAGTGGTCGGTGGTTGACGGCCCGCGGGTCGTGACGCCATCGTGGCGCCGTCGCCATAGCGGCCGAAATGGTGTCGCCGGAAGCGGCGGCGTCCTTCTGAAATACCGACGACGCGAAGCCGGTGCCCGACGACCACTGGCGTTGGCGTTCGCATGGGCGGTTCATAGACTTAGCGAAATTGGCCGAGATGAATATCAAGGTCGACGACTATTCGGAGAATGACCAGCTTCGAAAACCCATTCGGGAATACAATGACCTGCTCACGAGAATTGTTGAGCGCAGAGGCCAAGAGTTCTTGATATACAACCGCATGGTTGGTCTGTGAAGGGAGAAACGAATGACACTCACGGAAAGAACCGCCCAAAAGTTGGCGGAAATGGAGGCGCTGAAGACTTCCGCGCCCTCCGATGGCGAACCCTCGCCAGAGCGCAAGGCGGCGATTCGAAGGGTTCTGGAGATCCGGGACCGGTATTCATACCTCATGCCCAAGACGAAACCCGGCCCGAAACCCGCTTCGCCGGCGCAGCGCCTCGGGATGCCGCCCTACTCGGAGAAGTACCGCAATTCGCCTTGGGGGCGGGAGCAGGGGCAG